>CALDSM010000537.1 GCA_937923585.1 uncultured bacterium | reverse complement strand
GAACGACTGGTATGCCCATTATGACCGGATTACCGACTCGATGATGCGCCAGGCGGCGGACATCATGGTGTCCACCGGCATGGCCGACGTGGGCTACCAGTACGTCAATATTGACGACTGCTGGATGAACTTCGTGAAGCACAAGGACCTCAAACGCATGGGGCCGCGGCGCGATGACCAGGGCAACATTCTGCCGAACGCCTATTTCCCGGACATGGCGGCAATGACGGCGTACATCCATTCCCTGGGGCTCAAGGCCGGACTGTACACCTCACCGGGACCGCAGACCTGCGCGGGATGCGAAGGCGCTTGGGACAAGGAGGAGCAGGACGCGCGCCAGTTCGCCGCATGGAATTTCGATTTTCTGAAATACGACTGGTGCAGTTACCAAAAGAAGGCGAAGGACCAGAGCCTGGACGAGATGAAGAAGCCCTACATTAAGATGGGCAACATCTTGAAAACGCTGGACCGGGACATTGTGTTGAACCTGTGCCAGTATGGCATGGGCGATGTGTGGAAATGGGGCGCGGAGGTGGGCGGCCACTGCTGGCGCACCGCGGGCGACCTCGGCTTTGAATTGGACCGGTACCATGAGGTGGCCACCCGAAACGCCGAACACTGGCAGTATGCGAAGCCGGGGGCGTGGAACGATCCCGACTACCTGCTTATCGGCTATGTGGGCGCCGCGTCGGAAATGGGTGAGCCTATTCCGTGTTCGCTGTCGCCCAGTGAGCAGTATTCATACATGACCCTGTGGTGCCTGATGGCCTCTCCCCTCTTCTACAGCGGCGACATGACCAAGCTGGACGAATTCACGCTGAATATTCTGTGCAATCCCGAGGTCATCGAAATAGACCAGGACCCGCTCGGCGTGCAGGGCCGTCCGGTAATTAAACGCGACGATGAAACGGAAATATGGACGAAGCCGCTGGAGGACGGGTCGGTTGCGGTGGGCCTTTTCAACCGCGCCGAAACGCAGCAGTCGGTGAAGGTGGTCTGGGGCGAGATCGGATTGAAGGGCAGGCAGCGTGTGCGCGACTTGTGGCGGCAGCAGGACTTGGGTGTGACGGACGACGGGTACAGCGCGCCGGTGAACCGCAACGGTGTGGTGCTGGTGCGGGTTTGGCCGGCGGAGTAGAATGAGATTCGGCCAATAAGAGAGAGCGAAGTGCAACTTCGCCGGCAGGTGCGTTCCCAAGTGCCGCTTGGGAACGAGGACGAAATTATGGAGTGCGGCGGCAGCGACGCCGCTTTGGCTGCAAGAATAATCGGGAAGAATACTGGGAGTCAGGTCATGACAGTACACATTTCACGTCGAAGTTTCTTTCAGGGTGCCGCGGCCGGAGTCGGACTGCTGGCATTGGGAGGCACAGCCCTAGCCGCGGAAAAGCCCATACAGGGCTTTGAGGACACGAAGAGCACGACAGACGCGAACCGGGTTTGGACACCCATCTCCGACCGTAAAGTTCGTGTGGGCATCGCCGGCTACGGCGTGTGCAAGTTCGGGGCGGCCTTTGGGTTTCAGGACCATCCCAATGTGCAGATCGTCGCCGTCACCGACCTGATTCCGGAGCGCTGCGCCGAACTGGCCAAGGTGTGCCGGTGCGAGAAGACCTATCCCTCCATCGAAGAAATGGTGAAGGACGACAAGATAGAGGCGATCTTTGTGGCCACCGACGCGCCGAGCCATTGCAGGCACTGCATTGAGGTGCTTAAGCACGGCAAGCATGTGGCCAGCGCCGTGCCCGCGGTGTTCGGCAGTCTTGACGAGGCCGAGGCGCTGTACAAGGCGGTCAAGAAATCCGGACTCAATTACATGATGTTCGAGACCAGCGCCTTTCACAACGACCTCTATGCGATGCGCAAGATCTACAACGCGGGCGGGTTCGGCAAGATGGTGTACTCGGAGGGCGAGTACTTCCACTACATGGACACGCCCATTGACTCCTACAAGGGATGGCGCATCGGCCTGCCGCCGCAGTGGTACCCCACCCATTCCAACGCCTATTACAACGCCGTGACCGGCGGCAGCTTCACCGAGGTGTCGTGCCTGGGCATGAAGAGCTGGATCAAGGAGTTCCAGCCGGAGAACAACCGCTACAAGAATCCCTTCGCCACGGAGATTGCCCTGTTCCGCACGAGCGAGGGCGGCATGTCGCGCATGGGCGTAAGCTGGGACACGCCCGGTCATGGTGGGGAGATGGGGCGCGTACGCGGCCAGAAGGGTTCGATGGTCAACGGCCAATTCGACGGCGTCGCCGACATATCAGGCATCACGCTGGAAAAGCCCCCCCTTCCCCCGGGCATGGACGCCGGCGGGCACGGCGGGTCGCATGGTTACCTGTGTGATGAATTCATTAGTTCCATCCTGCTGTCGCGGACCCCGCTGGTGAACATTGCCTGGGCGCTGAACATGACCGTGTCGGGCATTGTCGCCCACCAGTCGGCGCTCAAGGGCGGCAAGTGGATGAAGATACCGCAGTTCACCCTGTAGGCGAGGCGGGACTCGGGCTATTGCTGCGCTTCCGCAGGCTTGGTCCCGGCCGTCAGGCTGAGGAGCAGTTCGCGCGATGCACGAACGATTTCCTCGCCCGACTTGGGGTCGAGATAACTGCTGCGTGCCGTGCGCCGCTCGTAGCCGCCCTCGACAAAGGCGGCCTCGGTGGGCACATAGCCGCAGTAGCCGTTCACCAACTCGACCACCATGGTCGGCTTCCAGGGCGAGTCTTTCTTGATCGCCAGCCCGAGCGCGCAGAAGTATTCCGCGGGGTTGGAGACGATCGCCGCGGCGCCGATCTGAATTGCCTGAACTTCCACATCCACGTTGGGCGATTTTGCTTTGATTTCTCGCAGGAGCCCCACCTCTTTCCGGTAGATATCCTCCTGTCCCGTGCCCAACCCCGCGGCGGGCCTTTCCCGCGCGAGCAGTTCATCGTCCGACGCGGCCAGGTCGCGGATGGGCAGCATGAGATGTTTTGACGCTACGGCCAGGGGCGCGTCGGCGCTGTATTCCACGCGGGCGATCACCTTCAACGCCTCCGCCCCCAGGGTCATGCCGACACGGCGGCACCATTTCTCACCAAACTCGGAGGGTCGGGCGTTGCGGTTGTCCACTTGGGTGACGTCGCCGCAGGCGCCGTTTAGCACGACCACGCCCGCGTCCACGCCCATGCCGCCGCGCACGGTCTGGCGCACATAGCCCGGCCAGTCGGCCGAGATAAGGTTGCCGCCCATGACTGTGCCGTGCAGTGAGTAATTGAACACGCAACCCAAGAACTTGCCCTCCAGGTCTTCAACGGCGATCACGCCCACCTCGGGGTCAATCGGACCCGCAGGCTCGACAATGTCCGGATTCATCTTGCCGGGATGGGTCTTGACCGTCCCGTCCTTCATCCTGAACCGGCGGTTGAAGCCCACCGAGTCCTCCCGTCCGGACCCCGCGCCCACGCGCGCCGCGACCATGCTTTCAGCGGCTTTCACGACGGTGTCCGCGATGCGCTCCGCGGCCAGTGCACAGTAGGCGGGGTCGCTTGCGACGCTGAAGCAGTCCACCACGGGCCCGCCGTTGTGCGTGTGGCTGGCGCCGACCATGATATTTTCCGCCGACACGCCGCAGCGCGCCTGGGCTTGGGTCCGGGCCGCATTGACCACGTCGGCGGGAATCATGATCAGGTCAACGCCCACGACGGCAAGCTTCGCGGTGCCGTTGTCAAAGCATGCCGCCTCCACCCACAGCGGGTCATGGACACCCTTGTTGAATGACTTCGCGAAACCGCCCGGCACCTCCGCGCCGAGCGGCGGGGTGATGTCCGTTCGTGCAAAGCCGGCGCGCAGGGCAGGCTGCGCGGCTGCGGGTGCGGGAGTTCCACCGTCGTCCGCGGCCATCGCGGTTAGCGAAACGAACAGAATGGCCAGCCCGAGAGCGAAAGACAACGGCCGCAGGCTGTGGTTGTTTGAAGTGGTCATGGTTCCATTCCTTTCCAGTGTTCCCGTCATTGTACCGAAAACCGCGGGCATTTCGCTGCAACAATAGTACCCCTTCCCTCTTCCATTCCAATCGTAACCGGAGGTCCGCGCCCTGTTGACGTAATCATGCCCGTGGGATTAGAGTTGCATGCGTGGACGATTCCGCCCCTTGGCGAACCGGGCGGCAACGAAGGGTGTGCAAATGGCGAAGCAACGGGGAAACGGCTTCAGTCTGGTGGAACTGCTCGTCTGCGTGGCGATCATCTCCATACTCGCGGCCATGTACATGGTGGCGCTGGGGAAGGCGCGCCGGAAGGCCGAAGAGGTCGTCATCAGGGAAGGTTTCCGGCAGGAGAGCATCGGGCGCTTCGCCGGCACCGCCAACAGCGTGCGCAACACCCCTGACGGTGCATTTCGGGAAGAGTGCAGGAGTGCATTCCGCAAACCGATGGAGACCTCAAAGGGGCCAATCTGGGCCACTGAATTGCTCTGCGAAGTCGAGGGTGAGCAGGCTTTTCGGGCTTATTGGAACACGGTGATCAATCCGGCGGCGCAGGGTGAACTCGAATTTCGAGGCGAATCGCTGGTGGCCCGCGATGAAAACGGCGCCGAATTCGTGTTGAAGCGCTGCGAACCCATGGGACGCGTCGGTCCTGCCATTCCCGTCGGTTGGGAGTTCCTGTCAACGGACCTGCGGGAGACCAGTTCCGGCACCCTGGGCACGGTGGTGAGTTACAGCGACGGACACGTCGAGTACGTCCCCTATCCGGGGCGTTACCCGGCGTGCAAATCCGTCGCCGAACTCTCCCACCGATTTATGCAGAGCGGTATCTGACAGGAAACCGACCGCGTGGTTTCATTTCTGCCCCTCGGGACGGTCCAACACCTTCAGACGAATGTCCTTGAACTGCACCTTCATCGGGGGACCGCTGTGGAGCTGCAGTGCGAGCACTCCGGACAGGTCATGCTGCGCGGGGTCATCGTCCACCACCTCGGCCACCAGCCGTCCGTTGACCTTCAGTGTCATCGTCGTGCCTTTGCAGATCAGGTGGTATTCGTGCCATTGGTCGAGGGTGAACCGGGCCGGACCGGTGGCTCCATCAATGGGGGTAACGGCTTTCTGGCCTGTGGCATCGAAAACCGTCCGCTCCCCCCGCCATGCCAGCGTTTCGCGGCCGTGCTCGTCATAGAGCCGGACCACCCAGGGTGTGTTGGTGTTGTTGTCCACCTGGTAGCCGCGGCAGTCATTGGTGATCGTGCCGTCGAAGATTTCGCTGCGGTATTGGAAACCGCAGTTGACATCCTTGTCGCTCAGGACGCGGTGTTGGAGTTTCAGTTCAAAGTCGCCCAGTTTGCCGCCCTGATAGACTAGGTAGTGGTTGCGCTCCGTGGGATGCTCCACCGTAATCTTGGCCGTGATGGCACCATCCTCCACGGACCAGAAACTCATATCTGCCGCCGTCCACCCATCCAGCGCAGTTCCGTCGAAAACAGATACAAACCCAGATTCCTCGACTACGGGTGGCAAGGGGTCAGGGACCACTACGGACTCCGGGGCAACCGTCTGTGCGTTGCTGGGGCCGGGAATAGACTTGGATTCCGTTGAGCAGGCCGACAGCAACGAAGAGGCGCACAAAGACACAAACAGACACATACCCCTGCTTGTCATCGGAGAGTTCTCCCTGGTGGCTAACCTATGCCTCGTAGACCATCTTGTAGCCCAGCGCATCGGCCAGCGCGACGACCGGTTCTTTGAGGTCGCCGTAGGCGGTAACCCGGTGCCAACTGAAGTTATCCCACTGGGTGAAGAGTTTCTCAATGTCACCCAGGGGTTCGGCAGCCAGTTTGGTGCGGCAGGCGCGGTCATCCGGGTCGTTGCCAACGGCCTTGCCCTGGTGAAACAGCACTTCCTTGCGTGCGGAATCGGTCACAATGGTCGTTGTCATATACCCGAGAGGCAGGATTGATCGCACCGATGCCCCCTGCCGGTCCTCTGAATGCGTCAGGATCTCGAACGGATTGGCCTCTCCCTGCGGGCCGAAGGCACGGTTCGGGGCGACGCAGTGGGCGTAGATAATCTGGCGCTTGGCGGTGTCCATGACCGGGTCGGAGATGAACCCTGTCCGGCCGCCGGTCATGGCCGAGAAGGTCAGCATGGTCGCGGTGGCGCGCACATCGCACTCGCAGGCCCCCACCAGCCCCTCGTTGCACAGCTCATGGAAACCGAGACAGGGGTAGGCGTGAATATGGCCGCCGTAGAACCCGCCCAGGCAGTTGACCGTGATGGCGTTGGCATCGTGTTTCTTGAGCACCGCCTTCATGCCGAGATACATGGCTGCGGAGGTCAGCAGGGTCTCATCCGAAACCCCCTCCACCACGGCCGCGGATTTCTTCCAGCGGTCGGCGACGGCCTGCGCGGCCTCTTTGTCGGCGTTCTTCCAGGCGTCATTCAACTCGGCGAAGGCAACCCTCTCCACGGGGATGCCCACATAGGGCTCGTCGTTGCCCGATTCCTTGTCGCGCACGGCGAGAATCTTGGAGGCCTTCATCAGGCGCAGGGTCTCCTCCGTGGAGTTCACCTTCACCGCGTCGGTCGTGCAGGCGAAGTCGCCGGGTTTCGGGGTGACACCCAGGCGGGCCTTGGTGGTGGCCATGGCGAACTCAGCGGCGGAACCGCCCTTCTTGATGAGCTCGAAGCACTTGAAGATCGGAAGAGCGTCATGTAGGGAAAGAGTGTAGATCTCGGTGGTCGCCGTA
>CALDSM010000536.1 GCA_937923585.1 uncultured bacterium | reverse complement strand
CACCGAGATCTACACTCTTTCCCTACACGACGCTCTTCCGATCTAGATCTCGCCGGCGAGCGCGGCGGCGTCGCGGTCAAAAGCCACGGCTATCCGCACCAGCCGCGCGTCCATATCGGCCCGCCAGGGGTCTGGGCCCATTTCCCCGAAAGAGCGGGCAATCTGTTTCACCAGGAACCATTCGCGCATCCACGCGGCACTGGTGGCCGTGACGTCAAAGACCGGCGCGGCGGCGCGCATCGCCGGCAGCGGGCCACCGCCCGGGGGCGTATCGGCGGCGGGCTGCTCGATGCTTTCCAGTCCGGGTGCGGCCATGAGGCCGATGGGCCGCAGCAGGGCGACGGCAAAGGGCACTCGCCAATAGTCCTGAGGATAGCCGGATTTCGGCATGCTTTGCAGCACCGCATCCCGGACACCCGGTTCGATGTCGAGGGCGGTGATGCGCTTTCGAAGCTGACGGAGCGTCTTCACTTCGCTTTGGGCGCGGTGCAGCGCCTCTTCGCGGCAGCCGGGCAGCAGAACCTTGTCTCGGACGGCGTCGAGGAATGCGCCGAGACGGTCTTCCACAATTTGCCAGTCCTTCTTGCCCAGGGCCTTTCCGGACAAGCGAGCGAAGGTGTCGGGCGCGACAAGCTCCCGGAAGGGGGCAAGGAGTTCCGCCAGGCTCATTTCGAGCCAGGCCTCGTCCACACTCGGCACACCCCGTCCGCCCAGTTCCGCGTGCAGTCTGCCCCAGGAGCCGTCCAAGTCCCGTACCTGGCGCCAGTCAATCAGGGCGCGGTATTCGTATCCGTGCAGCTCGACGTGGAGTCCGCGGTCGGCTAGCGTGGGCGCATGGTGCAGGTATTCCAAGCCGGTCCGGGCGTCGAGGAAGATCACATAGGCCGCGGCGTCCAGATCGAGATCGAGGGCTTCGCCCAACGTCCTGCGGCGCAGGCGCTTGTCCTCGACGGAGCCCTCGTTGAAGGCCGTGGAGGTGTGCACCACGCCGCGGGTGGTGCTGTAGGCGTTGTTGTAGACGATGAGCCCGCGCTCACCGCCGTCGCGGTTTGAGTATGCGAAGACGTTCTCGTCCACCCACCCCTCCGGTGTGACCAGATCGTAGAACGCGAAATGCCGGGCGCCGCTGAACACGTGGCGGCGCCGGACCAGCGGAAATATTTCGCGCTCGTGGCGCTCGACCAGCGCGGTGTCGGGCGATTCGTCGCGGTAGGCGCGGCGGTATTCCATGCCGTACTTCTCGGTGTACCCCTCGATTTGGCCGTGGCCGAACATGGGCAGGCCGGGCATGGTGGCGAGCAGTGCGGCGGCGCCGAAGTACTTGTCGCCCCTGCCGAACTGCGCCTCTGCGGTGTCCTCGTCGGGGTTGTTCATGAAATTGACGAAGCGCTGGAGCACCTCCGGGCTGAATTCGAGGACGTTCTTGATGGTCTGGCGGTACTTGGCGTTGTCCTCCATCTTGAGCATGTTCATGAAGGCGCTGTTGTAGACCCGGTGCATGCCGAGCGTGCGCACGAAATAGCCTTCCATGAGCCAGAAGGCCTCGGCCAGCAGGAGGGTGTTGGGCGCTTCTGCGGCGATGCGGTCCACCACCTGCCGCCAGAATTCCTCGGGGAAGGCATGGTCGAACTCTTCGCGGGTCATGCCGCGCTCGGCGCGGGACGGGATGGCGCCGCCGTCGCCGGGCTTGGGGAACCAGAGACGCTGGTAGTGCTTCTTGGCGAGGGTCATGGCCGCGTCGAAACGGATGATGGGCGACTTGCGGGCGACGTGCAGAATGGTCTGGATGACGGCCTCGCGCACCTCGGGCAGCATGAAATTGAGTTGGGCCGTGTCGTTCCAGGGCATGTTGGTGCCGTCGTTGCCGTGATAGATGTAGCGCGTGTCTCCGGTCCAGCGGTCCACGCGCTTGAACACCACGGCGGCGTCGGAGTGGCTCCAGTAGCCGTCCTCGATGAAGAGCCCGACGCGCGGATCGGGCGAAAGGTCGGGGCCGTTGAAGGCGTAGCCCGGGAAGGGCGGTTGGGACAACTGCATGAACCAGTCGGGATGCTCGACGACCCAGCGCGAGTGGAGGCCCATGTGGTTGGGGACCATGTCGCTGGCCAGCCGGATGCCGCGCCGCCAGGCGCGCTCGGCGAGGTCGTGGTAGGCCCCCTCACCGCCGAGGTCGGCGGCGATGTCGTAGTCGTAGAGCGAGTAGGCGGACGCCTCGGCCTCGGGGTTGCCCATGCGCCGCTTGATGTCGCGCGACGCGCAGGACCGCTCCCACAGGCCGATGAGCCACAGCGCGTTGAACCCCCAGTGGGCGAGCAGGTCCAGTTCCACGTTGGGGATCTGGTCGAGCCGCGCGATGGTCCGGCCGTGCTTGATGGAAAGCTGGTGCAGCCACACGTAGGCGGACTTGGCGATGAGCACGACGTTGGGCATCCAGTCCTTGTCGGGCGTGAAGCCTTCCGGTTCGCTATACAGGTCGTGGTCGCTGAAGGACAGCGCCATGGACGGGCCGGGCCCGAACCCGCGCATGGCGGTTTCCTCGCGGAGCACGCCCCGGGCCGTCAGCAGTTCCTCGAAGACCTCTTCCGGAATGAACGCGCGCCATTCGCGGAGGATGAACTCCAACTGGCCGTCCAGCGAGTTTGGACTGGCCTTGGCCGGCGCGCGCAGCGTGTCGAGGACGGCCATTCCCGTCTCGGCCACCGGGGGCTGCGCGGCAAACCAGACTTCCAGCGCGCCGATATAGCTGTCGAACGGCGCAGCCGAGCGCAGCGGCGCGGGGTCGTGCAGTTCAAGGTATGGCGCAAGTGCCGGGTTTTCCGAAGTCACCTGCAGCAGCAGCGTTTCAATGAACGCCGTGTGCAGGTTTGGCAGGCCGTTGCTCCGGCCTGTCAGCCAGCGATTGGGCGCCATTTTGTCCGCGCGCACGGGCTCCGGGGCAAACTGCGCGGTGAATTCGGGCAGCGTGGCGTCCACGGTGGTCTCGCCCCAGGAGCGGCGCACGTAGTCGAGGCCGTTGTCTATGATTCCCGGGTGCGTGATGACGCAGTAGCGGACCGCGATATGGCGCAGCACGCGGGTGATGAGTCCCATTGTCAGAATTTCGCCCGCCCGCGCGGGCCGCGCGTCCGGCGCGGAAGAGTCCCGCTCGGCGTTCATGCGTGCGGCAATGGCGCGCGCCATGCGGACGCGCGGCGCGGCGGTTTCCTGCGGCGTAACCGGGTCAATGTCGTCCAGGTTCAACCTGTTCCATGCATCGGTCGAAACCAGAAAACCATGCGGGGCGATAGGGCTGTCCAGTTTTATTTTGTCCATGAACTCTTTCCGCGAAGCGCAATTCCGCGTTCAAGGGTGGTATTCAGCATACCGCATTGGCGATGGGGGATGCGAGAGACGGGCGATTTCCGGCCGAGAAGCCGCGCATTGCCCCGCAATACCGCGGCCTCCGTTTGTCCGGTGCCCACCGATGCCATTATCATGTCATGCCGTTCCAGGCCCCGGGCAAACGGGGCATGGAACACCGCCTGACGACGAACCTGACGCCCAACGCCCTTCCAAGGACCACACGCATGCACGGCTGGACCGGCAAGATGCTTCAAATAGATCTCACGGAACGCTCCTGCGAGATCGTGCGTCCCGAGGAGACGCTTTACCACGAACGCATCGGGGGCAAGGGGTTGGCCGGGGCGTTGCTGCGGCCGTTTGCGACATGCGACTGGCGCGATGCGGAGATGCCGCTGCTGTTCATGACGGGGCCGCTGGTTGGGACTGCGTCGCCCACCTCGGGGCGCATGTGCATCATGTCGCGGTCCCCGCTGACGGGGACGGTGGGGGACGCTTCCGTGGGCGGCACACTCGGAACACAAATCAAACGCGCGGGTTTGGACGGGATCGTGATTCGGGGGCGAAGCGGGCGTCCGGTCGGCATCGAGATCGTGGATGACAAAGTCACGTTCTGCGACGCCTCCGAATGCCTGGGAATGGGCACGGGGCGCCTGTTCGAACGGCTCAAGTCGAAAGGGGCGGCGGCGTTGACGGGCCCGGCGGCGGACAACGGTGTTATGTTTGCGAACATCATGGTGGACGGCGCCTACACTGCCGGCAGAAACGGGCTCGGGCTGGTGTGCGCCGCCAAGAACCTCAAATATGTGACTGTCTTGGGGACAGGTGAGACGGGTGTGGCCGATCCGGAGGCGCTGAAGAAGGTCCGCGAGGACATTTTCCGCCTGATTGCGTCGAGTCCCATTCTGCTGGGCGAGCACGGCATCGCACAATACGGCACGGGCGCGCTCTACGACCTGATGAACAGCAGGCGCATGATGCCCACGTCGAATTTCCGGGAGACGTGGTTTGCCGGGGCGCCTGCCTTGAACGCGGCCGCCTACAAGGCCAGATATGCGCCGAAACGCGCGGGGTGCCGGGGCTGCCATGTGCTCTGCAAGAAGATCGCGCCCGACGGGACGCACATGCCGGAATTCGAGACGATGTCGCACTTTAGCGCACTGATCGGCAACAGCGACATGGACACGGTGGTCCGCGCAAACACGCTCTGCAACGAGCTGGGCATGGACACGATATCCGCCGCGGCGACGCTGGGATGTTACGCCGAAATTACCGGTGGGGTTTTGGACGGCGACCGGATTATTGCGCTGCTAGACCTGATCGGGCGCGGACAGGGAATCGGGATCGAACTGGGCCAAGGGTCGTATCGTTACTCCGCGGCGATGGGCTGCGCGGAGCGCTCGATGTCCGTGAAGAAGCAGGAACTGGCCGCCTACGACCCGCGCGGAGCGTACGGCATGGCGCTGGCGTATGTCACGTCCACACGCGGCGGATGCCATTTGCGCGCGTACCCGATCAGCCACGAGATACTCCGCAAGCCTGTGGCCACGGACCGGTTCTCCTTTGCGGGGAAGGCCCGCATCATCAAGATTGCCGAAGACCTGAACGCGGTGGTGGATTCGTTGACCGCCTGCAAGTTTGTGTTCTTCGCGAGTTCGCTTGAAGAATACGGCAAGGCGTACACGGCTGTCACGGGGGTGGAAACGACGGCGCAGGATCTGCTGGCCGCCGGCGAACGCATCTACTACAACGAACGCATCATGAACGCGCTGAACGGGTTCAGCAGCGCCGATGACGACCTGCCGCCGCGGTTTTTTGGGGAGGCCGGCAGCAGCGGAAACGCGATTGAAATTGCGGCGATTAACCGCGCGGAATTTCTCGAAGCCCGGGCCAATTATTACCGCGCGCGCGGCCTAGATGTAGACGGCATGCCCACGAAGGAGAAGGCGGAACAACTGGGCCTCAACTGGCCGGGGCTGGTCTAGCATGAGGAAGCTCATCGACAAATATGCGAACAAGATGGAACGGGCCGGGCTGGTTGGGCCGGGCGAAGCGGTTATCGGTGGGCTGGACGCGGACCTGGTCTGGAACCGTGAGGACGAGGCGTGCGAGGAGCTGGAGAAGGTCTTCCATGGGCTGAACATCAACTCGCTCCTGTTTGCGCGTCCCGCGGAGCCGTACCGTTCGATCATCGAGTTTTTGTCGCGCGATGCCGCGGCGGTTTATCCAAGCGACTGCGAGACGCGGACCTTTATGCACGACCTGCCCGTCGTGCCCCGTTTCGAGGCGCCGCTCATTGTGGGCGCGCTGAAACAGCGGAAGAGCGTGATAGTTTCCAACCGGGGGGTGGTCACCTGGGGCACGGTGAGCCCCGAACAGGCGTTCATCTTCTTCAGCTCGTTATGCTTCGCCTGCTACGTGAAGTTCTTTTCCGATTATCTTCACGAAAGCCGTCATTGCGGCGTTTCGCCGGAACAGCGGCGGGTGATGGAGGTGGCGCGGCAACACTTGGATGACATCCCGGAGGTACCGCCGCAATTGATGGTCGCGCCGTTTGGCGATGAAGAAGCCGTGTATCGCGCGCTTTGTGAGGCGGGTCGCAAGACGGTTGAGTATCACCTGGTGGATTCGTTCTTTGGCAACATCTCCTACCGGTACGGGGACACGCTGTACATCAGCCAGACGGGCTCGTCGCTGGATGAATTGGAGGGCTGCATTGACCCCTGCCCGCTGGACGGCTCAAGCTGCGCCGGCGTGACGGCATCGAGCGAACTCATTGCCCACCGCGAAATCGTGCTCCGGACGGGCGCGAATGCGATACTTCACGGCCACCCCAAGTTCTCCGTGATTCTCTCGATGGATTGCGAGAAGGAGGCGTGTCCCACGCGCGGGCAGTGCCATGTGAAATGCAAAGAGCCCCGCTTCATCCAGGACATCCCCATTGTGCTCGGCGAGGTTGGCGCCGGACCGACGGGGCTGTGCAACACGTTGCCTCCCGCCATGGAGGGCCGGCGCGGGGCGATCGTTTATGGGCATGGGCTCTTCACAGTGGCGGAGAACGATTTTAATACAGCATTCGCCAATTTGTTGGGCGTCGAGCGCATGTGCAGAGACGAGTACTTTCGCCGCGTGAAATAGACATCAAGGCGATGGCAAGCCATCCATGGGATTACACACCGCCTGCGAGTTTGTCTGCCAATACTGCGGGTGTCACCACGCGGATGTTGGGTGAAAGTTGCGCGGCGCACCATGTGGCGGGGAGATAGCCGCGGGCGGCTTCGGCGGGGGGCGCGGTTTGGTCCACTTCTTCGGCGGAGAGGGCGGCGTCGGCGGGGGCCTGTTTGAACCAGGACCAGCAGTGGACCGTCACCCATGCGAAGCGGTC
>CALDSM010000535.1 GCA_937923585.1 uncultured bacterium | reverse complement strand
GCATACGAGTTCTGATCGTGACTGGAGTTCAGACGTGTGCTCTTCCGATCTGGAACTCGTTTGCCTTGTCGTTGTTGGTGAAGCGCAGGTTCGCGCCGTCCCACTTGAGTTCCTCTTCGGGGAAGCGCCAGCAGACCGCGCCAAGCAGGATCCATTCGGAGTAGGGTCCGGCGATGCTGAAGTTGGACACGGCCGGTTTGCCGCCCTTGCAGGCCTGAACCCAGTTCTGGTAGTGGCCGTCCAGAACGCGCTCGATGACGGGCTTGGGCAGTTCGTAGTCTTTCATTTTCGCGACGGGCAGCAGGCTGACGGCCTCGCCGCGGCCCTTGGTGCCGATGAAGCCCTTGGTGCCGACGAAGATCTCGTTGAAGCCCTTGCAGTCCTCGGCGGTCAGCCCCTCGGGCGGCTGGAAATGGGCGGCCATCTCACCCTCGTACCAGAAAACCTTGACCGGCGGCATTTTGCCGGCCGGAACGTGCGGGTTGGGCCGTTCGGGAAACTGCATCACGCAGGAGTAGCTGGGATAGGTGACGGGGTTCACCCCTTTCACCTCCAGGCACTTCACGCTGTCGGGCCGGCCCAGTTGCAGCGCCCAGTTCGCCGGGCCGAACTGGTGGATGCCCCAGTCGCCGACCATCTGCGAGCCGTAATCCAGAAAGCCGCGCCAGTTGATCGGATGGATCTTGGAACTGTAGGGCTGCTCCCTCGTGTGCCCCAGCCACAGGTCCCATTCCAGCGTGGCCGGGATGTCCTCTTTCGGGGGCCAGGCGGTGATTTCGCGGGAGAATCCGCCGCCGCTCATGGAATGCACTTCCAGCACGTCTCCGATGACACCGCTCCAGATCATCTCGCAGGCGACGCGGGTCGCCTCGCAGGAGTAGCCCTGGTTGCCCATCTGCGTGGCCACCTTGTATTTCTTCTCCGCGTTGGTCAGCAGCCGCGCCTCCCACACGCTCTGGGTCAGCGGCTTCTGGCAGTGTACGGCCAGGCCGCGCTCCATGGCCGCCAGCGCGATGGTCGCGTGCATGTGGTCCGGCGTGGTCACGGTGATCGCGTCGAGGTTCTTGTGTTCCTTGTCCAGCATTTCGCGGAAGTCGCGGTACTGTTTCGCGGCCGAATGCCGGGCCGCCATCTTGCCCAGATGGTTGGCGTCCACGTCGCACAGGGCATAGATGTTGTTTCCGTCCGCCACGCCCTCCACGTCGCCGCCGCCCATCATGCCGCCCACGCCCACACAGCCGATGTTCAGTTTGTTGCTTGGCGGCTGCGCCAGCACGTGCGAGGGAATGATGGTGAACAGGGATGCGGCCGCGCCCGCGGCCAGAAAATCACGTCTTGAAAGATTGCCCATGGGAAGAATGCCTTATGCGTTGGTTGCGGACAGTCCGGCAAGTGTCGCAAACGGGAGCAAGAATATGCAAACGACCGCCGTTATTCCCGGGGATCGCAGAAGAGAGACTCAACGTCGCTTTGTGCGCATGCTCGTCGAACCGGGGATAAGACACCATTGCACGCGACCATACAGGCCCCGGACCAACGGAAAGGTGGAGCCTTCTTGGCGCACACCCGAGGAGAACCTGCTGCACAAAACTGCTTCTAAGGCGGTGGAGACCCAGGAAACGGGCTTCTCCAACACATCATTTACTACAATCATCATCGTCGCCGCCAGGCATTTGCCGGAAGAACGCCGACGGATTTTCTGGAAAACTGTCCTCGAATTGCGTACCTTCTACAGCAATGACGGGGTGCAACGCAGCACTTTGCCAAACGGGCCGCCAAACAAGAAAGCAGACATCATGGACCGCGAATACCCCCATATCCAATCAATGCCGGAGACGGAAACCGAATGGTTCGGCGCGCTCATTTCACTGGCGCGTTTTCTGCGCTCGCCCGAAGGGTGCCCCTGGGATCAGAAACAGCGCGCCATAGACTTTGCCAAATACGCAGGCGAGGAAATCGTCGAATATGTGGAGGGGCTGTCCAGGGACGACCATGACAACGCGGAGGAGGAATTCGGCGACAGCCTGTTTGTGCTGCTGGCATCCATGGCCGCGGCCGAGGCCGAGGGCCGCTTTGACCTGCGCGGCGCCATGGCGCGGGCGCACGAGAAAATGATCCGCCGGCACGCCCACGTGTTTGACAAAGAAAAGGCCTCCACGCCGGAGGAGGCCGTGGAGGCCTGGAACCGCATCAAGGCGGAGGAAAAGGCGCGAAAGTGCGCGAAAAACGGGGACTGACACAAGCGGAGCAAAGCGAAGACCTGTCTGTCCCCGCTTTTCCGGGCGTCAGAGCACGCCCAACTCCTCCAGGTCCTTTCTCAGGGTCTTCAGTTCAACGGCGGTAAGGTCGCGCATCGGCGGACGCACATAACCCGCGTCGAACCCGCGCATGCGCGAGCCTTCCTTGAAGCTGGCCGCCTTCTTTCCGTACTCGAAAATCGTCGCGGCGCGCGCCAGGCGAAGCTGCTCTTTCCACGCCTTCTTCAGGTCGCCCTTGGCGATGTAATCGAACACGGCGACATAGATCTCGCACACCACGTTGGACAGGCCGGACACGGCCGCGGGGCAGCCGGCCAGAACGGCCTGGTAGCCGTACTCGTCCACGCCGTTGATCACGTTGAACCCGGCGGGCATCATCGCCAGCATCTGCGTGAGAGCGGCCATGCTTCCCATGCTGTCCTTGATGCCCACGATGTTCGGGTTCTTCTCGACCAGCTTGACCAGCAGCTGGGGCGTGATGGTGTTGCGCGCGCAGGACGGGATGTTGTAGACCAGAATCGGGAAGTCGGGCACCGCCTTGGCGATAGTGGTGTAGTACTGCATGAGCGACGCGTCGTCGTAGGCGTAGTAGAACGGCGTGACAATGGCCACCGCGGCCGCGCCGCTTTCCTGCGCGTGGCGCGTCAATTCGACGGTCGTGGCGGTGTCGAGGCAGCCGGTCTGGGGAATGACCTTGGCCTTCTTTCCGACGGCGGCAATCACCTCTTCGGCGACGGTCTTGCGCTCCTCGACGGACAGCAGCATGCCCTCGCCGGTGGTGCCGCAGGGGAAGAGCCCCTTGGCACCCTGCTTGACCAGGCGCTCGGCGAGCGGGCCGACCTTGTCAAAATCCACAAATTCACCGCCCTTGGTGAACGGGGTCATCATCGCGGAAATAACGCCTTGCAGCTTCAGTTTCATGGTCTTCACACTCCTCCGTCCCGATATGGACGCTTGTTCAATGCACGCCGGGGTTGCCCGGTGATTGCAGGACCACGGCGGACCGCCGTACCATAGTTGCCGGATGCTGGAACGGACACTCCCGCCGCAGCGGGGAGGGAACCGGGCATCACGGGCGCGGAAAACGCGCGCGACAGAGTATACGCCCGCTCTGCGGCGGGCGCAATGTGAGCGGGATCGCACGGAACTGGGAAGATCTGTGAATTGTACAATGCTTCAGCCGATACAAATGAAGGAACGGTGCGACAAGGTGCATGGGTTGGCATGGCGATAGCATCCGATAGCCGAAGAACAGATGCGGAATTTGGAGTGCGGCGGCAACGACGCCGCTTTGGCTTGCGCCTTGTGAAACCGTCAGGTACGGTGTACCAGCCAGCCAAAGCGGTGTCGTTGCCACCGCACTCCAAAACAGTCCGCTTGCTGGTGTTGGCGGCATGCCTGATGGCTTTCTCCGGCGCGGCACACGCGGGTATGGCCTTAGGCAGGCACAAAGACGCCAAAAAGAACCTAAAGGACGCGCCGGTTGCCGCGGTGACCAAGTGGGCCATTCCGCTTGAGGGCGGTCCCGTGCGGGTGTTGGCTGTCGCGCCGCGTTTTACCCTGCCGGACGTGGCGGAACTCGGCCAGCGGCTGGAAATGCACTGTGAAACGGTTGCCTTCTGGGATGCGGGCCATCCGGGATGCGATCCGGCCGCGGCCGGAAAATATCCCTGCGGGCCGACCGCGGAGGAAACGCTGAACCGGTTGCGCGAACTGCTCCGCGGCGACCTGGAGGTCGTGCTGCTGGGGAACATAGACACAGCCGCGCTGCCCGAGGACATCGTCTCCGACCTGATGGACCGGGTGTCCAAGGGACTCGGGCTGGTAGTGGCAAATCTGCGCGACCTGCCCGATTCGCCGCTGCGCACGATGCTGGACGTGCTTGAACCGATACGCGAAGACAGTCCCGCGGGGACGCGGGCCCTCCCCGACACGTCGCCCGCCCGCGGGATGGGCGAGACGGGACTGCCCGGCTGGAACGAGGGCACCGTGCCGGTCCGCATGCTTGTCCACGGCGAAGGGCGGGTGGCTGTCTTTGACTATCCCGGCGACATCCCGGCCAACCACTTCCTGCTGCAGGCGCCGCTGGACCCGCTGGACATTGACCCGGTGTTCACGGACAATGCCTGGGCGCTGGTGGTGCGGGCGGTCTGCGCCGCGGCCAAGCGTGAGCCTTCCAGCCGCATCGCCGCCATTCAGGATGCCGGGCCCAAAGGCCCGGCCGACGAGGAGATCCCGCCCGATTTTCCCGACGAGTACGTGAAGGCCATGAAAGACCCGATGGCCGCCGCGCCGGTGCGGCCCTTTGCACTGCAACTGCTCTCCCCCGCCGCCGACCGCTATCATGTCGTGGTGCAGACGCGCCATCTGGGCAGTGACACGCGCATGGTCTACAACGACAAAGCCCCTGTGTCCGAGGGGGACACCGGCCACCCCTTCGACATGATCATCGGCCCCGGCGTCCATTTCATGGACGCATGGCTCTTTCGCGGGGACAAGGAGATCGGAAG
>CALDSM010000534.1 GCA_937923585.1 uncultured bacterium | reverse complement strand
CCGTAGTCGAGGTAGTAATTTTCGGCCCATTCGCTGGGCGTGATGGTGTGGTCGTTGCCGGAGAGGGGCACGGTGGGGTATACGCCCATGTGCAGGTAGCGCTGGAAGAAGCCGTCTGGGTCGGGCTTGAGGTCTTCCACGCTGGCGGTCCAGCCGATGGCGGGCTTGTGTACGGTGAGCAGGCCGGTGGTGTTGAGTGCGCGGCCGTTGTGGGCAAATTCGCAGTAGATGCCGTCCACATGACGGAGCAGGTCAATGCGCTTGAGGTGGTTGTTGACGAAGATAAACTTGCCCGCGTCGTGGAAAACGGGCGCGAGTTTGGGCATTAAATCGCGCCAGGAACTGTAAAGCAGGCGGCAGGGCTTGCCGTCCGTCCAGCTTTCTCCGTCGTCGGCGTTGGGATTGCGGAAGCGCAGCCAGTCCATGCGGTCAATGCACACGCCGTCGGAGGCGGGCAGTTTTTCAACATGCCGCCGCGCCTGGTCGAGGAGGAACGCCTGGTAGTTCGGCCCGCCCGGGTCCATGGCAACGGCCCCGCCCCAAGTGCCCCAGGTCTTGCCCTCGGGCGAGAGCAGTAGCCCATCCGCTACACGGGTAAAGGTGAAATCGTTGGCGTTGCGCCATGCCTCCGGGTCCTTGTCCGCACCGGGGCTGACCGCCTTGGCGCCTTTCAGATTCACGCCGAATTCGGTGACGTTGAAGTAGTTGAGCACATGAAAGCCGTAACCGCGCATTTTCTGCGAATAAGCGCGCATGCGCGCCACGGACGACCAGTTGTCCTCGCCGGGCTGCGGATTGCCGCAATCTTTGTCGTTGAACCGGAACCAGCGGTCATCGTCGCCCGGCACGGGGGGCAGGAACATGCCCATGTACGGAAAGTCGAAACTGGCCTTCCAGTTCACCCGAAACGCCATCTTCCGGAACTTCTCCACGTCCAGGTCGCCCTCCCAGGAGGAGTAGGCGCCGCATCCGGCAATTTCGTGCGCCGCGGGCAGCGGCGGCTCGAAGTATTCCGGATATCGCTTTGCCATCCACCCCAGCCCAGCGCGGGGGTCGGATGGATGGGCGACGAGGTGCATGACCAAATCCACGGAGACTTCAAGGTTTATGCAGTGGTTCAGCCGGGAAAATGCAATCCCACCGTCTTTCGTGGTGCACAGTTCCATGTCCAGCAAGGAACCCGCGGGTGACTCTATCAGGCTCAGGCCGAGATCTTGCTTGGGGTAGAGCAGCGTCGCCAAGGGAACGCAGATGGTGTCGCCCTTGACGGGACAGTACCCCACTTTGGGATCCTTATCATTGAATGCGGGCGCTCCGTAGAACCAGGTTTGGTCTTGAAATGGTTGGGGTTCCAGCGGGTCGTGCCAGCCTTCATCGCTGTGAAGCGGGTCCGACCATGCCGTCCAAAATCTGCTTTGCCCGTCCACCGGCGCATTAAGCCGGGTTACAATAGGAGCCGTAAACGGCTTGCGGGTGCCGTTCGTGACCATGATCTCCCAGCGTATCCCGCCGTAATAGGGAGAGAATCGGTCCACTATTTGGCACTCTCTGTCGGTTCCATCTTGCCGAAAGGTGCGAAAACAGGAAACGGTCCCGTCTGAGTCTCTGCCATAGCAGCCGCTTTTAACGATTGAGAAACCTTCAAGGCCGCTTTCGCCGGTTATGGGCAAGAATTTGCCGTTCGTTTCCAGGCGTACAGCAATGATTCGTCCCTCTTTCGACAGTTGAATGGCCAGTCCCTTGTCGCTTGATGAGACGATTACCGAAGGAGGCCAAGAGACTGTTGCCAAACTGACTGCAATGAGCATTGAAATCATATCCGTGCCTCCGATTGTTTATAATGTCAGGATACCCGTCCAGGGACGGGTGCGCAAGGCGGTGTCACGGTGCAAAGAAGGGGGCAAAAAGCCCCCATGCAGGACTTGACAAGGGGTGCGCTTTTTTGGTAGTTTATCTGACGGTCGTCCGCGTCAGCGCGGACGGCGTTTGTTTCTGGGTCAACGCGCTGGCGTAGCTCAGTTGGTAGAGCAGCTGACTTGTAATCAGCAGGTCGGGGGTTCGATTCCCTTCGCCAGCTCCACCAAGGACACGACAGTTGAAGCTTTTCACATAGCAAGAAGACCGCCCTTCCCCGGGGCGGTGTTCCCGTGGTGGGATGCCCGAGCGGCTAAAGGGGACGGGCTGTAAACCCGTTGGCTAGCGCCTACGTTGGTTCAAATCCAACTCCCACCACCATTTGAACAACCAGGCTTCCCTCTGCGGCGCGGACGGAGGCCTTTGGAAATGTTTGCCGCGGGAATAGCTCAGTTGGTAGAGCGTCAGCCTTCCAAGCTGAGGGTCGCGAGTTCGAGCCTCGTTTCCCGCTCCATTTTGCATGACGCAAGAACAGTCCGACGCCCGCGTAGCTCAGTCGGTAGAGCACTTCCATGGTAAGGAAGGGGTCATCAGTT
>CALDSM010000533.1 GCA_937923585.1 uncultured bacterium | reverse complement strand
CCACTCCCGCAGGCAACCACAGTTTGGCCTGGAGTGAACTCGCCGAACTCAATGGGCAATTGCTCGGATTGGTGCGCGCCGGTTTGCCGCTGGCCCCTTCGATTGCGGCCATGGCGCGGTTTATGAGCGGGCGGCGGGGCCGGGCCGTTGCGCACAGGCTTCAGACGGATATTGAGGCGGGAAGCACGTTGGCCGAGGCGCTCGACCGCCAGCCTGCCACTTTCCCGCCGCTGTGCCGGGCCATGATGCGCGCCGGAGAGAGTTCCGGCAGCGTGGAACGGGTGCTTTCCTGCCTCACCGACTATTCGCGCGCCATGGCGGAAACGCGCAACCGCGTGGTCGAGACCATCACCTATCCGCTTGTGCTTGTGGCCGCCGCGTTTCTGCTGGCCCTGTTCATGCTGGTCAAAGTCATTCCGGTGTTCAACGGCGTGCTGATGCAGGACCTTCTGGAGTATCCGGAGCCCGCCGCGAAAATCTTCCAGGCGTGGGTGGCCCTGTCGGATTTGGCAGGCGACCACGCCCTGTTGATGATGGTTGTCTTTGTTCTTCTCTTCGCGGCAATTATCTGGCTCTGTGTGCCCCGGCCCGGCGGACGGTTCCGCTTTCTCTGGGCCGATGCGGTGCGCCTGCATGTGCCGCTGTTCGGACGGTTGAACCGCATGGGCGCCATGTCGCAGTTCTGCCGGGCGCTGGGCATGCTCGTGGAGGCGCGAACGCCCCTGCCCGAGGCGCTTCAACTGGCCGGGGCCGCTTCCGGCAATCTGGCGGTCGAGACGGCGGGCGCGCGCGCCATGGAAATGGTGAAGGCCGGGGGGCCGCTCGGCGAGTCCCTCATTCGCGCCGGCCGGTTTGACGCCAGCCTGTGCTGGCTCGTGCAGAACGGCGAGCATCAGAACACGCTCGCCGAAACGCTGCAAACCCTCGCGGGCACTTACGAAAGCAATGCGGACAGGCACCGCCGCTGGGTGCTCATGGCACTTGGTCCTGCGACCACCGTCATCATAGGCATTTTCGTCGGGTTCATGTTCTTCAGCGTGTACGGCCCGCTCATCGCGGGTTCTCTGGGATAAGGGGAGGTCATGAAGATGACAAATTCTGTCGCAGGAGATGGCGGCATTCCAAAAAGGCGGCGCATGCGCCGGGTTTCCCTCTTCAAGCGCAAGGCCGGGATTGGTGACCTGCTTCAACTGACCGCGTTGCTCCGGCAACTGGCCGGCTGCCGCGCGCCGCTGCCGGCGGGACTCTCCAAAATGGCCGCCGACTGTCCCAACAACCAGGTTTCCATGCATCTGAACCGTCTGGCAGAGCACATGGAGGCGGGTGAAACGCTGTCGGGCGCGATGCGCCAGTCGCCCAAATTCTTTCCCCGCTATTACGTGGACTTGGTGGAACTTGCCGGCAATTCGGACCAGTTGGAGGCCGCATTCGCTGGCCTTTTGCACGAGGTGGAAAGCCGCCGCCGGGTCGGACACTCGGTGCGGAACCGCGTTGCTTACGTCGTTATTGTGCTCTCCTACATCATTTTCGTAAGCAGTCTCCTGTCGGCAAGTGTCTTTCCGATGATGAACGACACGACCAGAGAAATGGGCGGTCAGCTTCACGGGACACCTGACATGGGCGCGGCCGTGATGCAGTACACCAGTTTTCTGTCGGGACCGGTGAAGGGGTTTACAGACGGGGCGGCCGAGGTGTTGAAGGGGAAACGTCATCCAGACCTGTATGAATCCCCGTCCGCGTTCAATTCAGCCGTGCCCATGCTTTTGGGCGGCGGGTTGCTGGCCGCCCTGTTTGTAACGGCTGCTCTGCTGCTGTTGCGTCCGTGCCTGTACCTTCTTGGCCAGTTGCCCTTCGTGCGGCGCATGGTTATGTACGGCCAGTGGGGCCATGCGCTGCGGGTGCTTTCGCTGCTGCTGGCGCGGAGGATGCCGTTGGACAGGGCGCTGGACACCGCCGCCGGTTCCGATGTCCAGCGGACGGTCCGAACGGTCCTCCTGCGGTTGGGCCAGCATGCGCGTTCCGGCCTTTCCCTGTCCGAGGCGCTGGCAAAAGAGGGCTGGCGTGTGCCGGGTTCACTGCGGAGTGCCGCAGCCTTCGGCGAAGGTGCGGGCACGCTCGCCGATTCGCTGGGACGGGTGGCCTATGCCTACCGGCTGCGCGCCGAGCGTTCTGCGCGCATGCTGTCGAACCTGATGTTTCCGCTGGCAATCATGGGTTGCGGCGTGCTGGTGCTGGCCGTCAACGCGCGCTTTTTCGGACTGCTGGCCAATATCATGGACGGCATTCTCTACAACCTCTAGGAAGAGCGAAATGGTTCCGTCTGCGACACAGTTTGAGCCGATGCCGGATTGCACAGGGAGGAATGGCGCATGAGTCCCGGAAGACGACGAACGGGTTTTACGCTCTTCGAACTGGTGACGGCGATGGGCATACTGGGCATGGGCGTATTCACCATCGTCACCTCGTTCCATTACGGATTGGACAGGATTCGCGCCGTGCAGGAAATGCACACCGCGCAGACCGCGGCGCAGAACGCGTTGGAGAAGCTCCGCGCGGCGCCGTACGACGAACTCAAGGAAACGGAAGGCACCCCGCTGACCGGCCCTCCCGCACTGGGCACACTGGTCAGGGCATCCATGCAGCAGCGCGTCCAGGCCCACGGCGATCCGAATCTAGGTCTGTGGCAGGTTGAGGTGCGCGTGGACTGGACCGGTGACGGCGGACGTCCCATGCACGCCTCGGCCCTGACGCTCGTCGGCAACAAGGGAGGGCCCGCCAAATGAAACCGTGCCTCCGTCATACCCGCGAAGGCGGGTATCCCCCTCGTTCCCAAGTTGAACTTGGGAACGCACTTGTCCGCGAAGTTTATTCGCCTTGGCGGGTTGCACTTCGCGACACCGCCGGGGCGTGGCCCCGGCGAAGAAGAGCGGCGGCATGGCCGCACGCACTCAAAAGATGTGGGACAGGCGCCCTCGCCTGTCGTATCCCAAGAATTCGCCGCACACCAACAGCCGAGGGCGGCTGTCCTACACCAGCGTTCCGCGCGGCCCTGGGCATGACACTGCTGGAATGCCTGTGCGCGCTGGCGGTGATGACCATCCTGATCTCGGTGCTTTCGCAAACCTTCATCTCGACCACGCGGCTTTCCGCCGCGTCGAACAAGGCGCTGGACCGCATCCGGCAGGCGGCCGAAATTCGCGACGCCTTTACCGCCGCCGTGTGCGAGGCGGGGCGTGTGGCTGACGGCGTTCAAGAGTACAGGACCGGCGGCGACTGCCTGGTGCTGGAACTCCCCCCCGCTCCCGACCCCGCCGTGCGCCGCTATGCCGTGTTAAGGCGGCTCGACACCGGCAAGTTTGCGCGAGTGGACATTGAGGAGCGCGACGGTGCATTCACGACAACCTATCTGAAGACCTACGCGCTTTGGACGACGGCCGTTCGGTTCACCGCCGGGAAGGAATCGCGGCTGGTATCCATGGAAATGGAACTGCAGAACGCCGCGGGATCGCCCAACCGGCCCAACGTGACCCACTCCTTTTCCGCGACAATGCGCTCGATACTGGGCGGGGAGGGACGGGCATGAAACCGCACCGGCTGAACCGAAAACAGGGTGGTGTCATCCTGCTGATGGTCTTGGCGCTGCTGGCCGTCGGATCGCTGCTGTCGGCGTCGTTCTACACCATGCTGAACATCGGCCTGTCCGACGCCTACCAGCGTGGACGCCTTCAAACGGCGATGAATCTGGCCGACGCGGGACTGGAAACGGCGGTCGCCTCGTTGCGGCTTGACAAGGACTACACGGGCGAAAATGACACGCCGCTGGGCGACGGCGTATTTTCGGTCTCGGCCGCCACCGGCAAGGAACCGGGCGCGTGGCGAATCGTCTCAACAGGCGTCTTCAGCCGCGACAAGGGCAGTTATCGCGCAAAGGCGCGGGTGGTGGCTGACCTTCGGCTGGACGCGAAAGGCCGTGTGTTGGCGCTGCACTGGCGGGAGGGTGGACCATGCAAATGAAGCG
The DNA here is from genome assembly GCA_937923585.1 of uncultured bacterium. GTDB lineage: Bacteria > Hydrogenedentota > Hydrogenedentia > Hydrogenedentales > CAITNO01 > CAITNO01. Next base: position 9,206 of record CALDSM010000533.1, on the reverse strand, counting down.
GCGATGCGGATTCACGCTCATGGAACTGACCATCTTAATTGCCCTCATCGGCACGCTGGCCGCAATTCTCCTACCCGCGCTGGCCCGGGCCCGCGAGGCGGCGCGACGCGCCTCCTGCCTGTCCAACCTGGTCCAACTGAACATGGCGCTCCAGATGTACGCCTCCGAACACCAGCGCCAACTGCCCTGGAGCGGCAACGGCAACGTGCGCTGCCTCAACCGGCTCAGAAACGACTACATCACCGACTGGCATGTTCTGAGTTGCCCCTCATCCCCGACATACTCGGATACCCAAAAGAACTGGGACAACTTCCTCAAGGCCGCGGCAGCGGGCGACAGGTCGCCCATCAACTTCGAATTCAGCAGCTACACCTATCTTGGCTGGTTCGCTTATGCCCCCATCATCCTTCCCCCGCCCGAGGCGCCCATGCCGAAAATCCCCATGCTCTGGGACACGGGCGGTCAAAGTGCCGGCTCCTACATGAACCACATTCCGGGCGGGTCCAACATGGTCTGGTCCGACGGGTCGGCGGAGTTTGTGAAGCTGCCGGGCTTCTATGCAAAGAACATGCCCGCCGACCCGGCCCCCGTCAGGGTTAGCGACCCCAACGTGGACTTGTGGGAATCCATCACCGGGCAGAATGCGCAAAACGGACCCGGCCGGCCGCCCGGCCGAGTTGGACCAATGCCCCCCGGCTTTCCCGGCCCTTCTGCGCCTTCCCGTCCTGTCGCGCCGCCGAAATAACAAAACTGGGAGCGCCGGCGTCCCGCCGGCTGTTTTGCCCGAAGCGCCGAAGGCGCGGTACAAGAAAGCCCGGGGCGTGAGCCCCGGGTTGGTGACGTCATCTTTCATTTGAGCCCTTAAAGGGCGACACAATCCCGCTGCGCCCACGCCATTCATTCGTATGCCGTCAAACCCGAATGGGCAGAATCACGAAAGGAATGCCGCGGCTGTACAGCCGCCGCTGCACGGCAAACACCACGTAGTTGTGGAGCAGGCGCGTGAAACTGGTGTCTTCCGGAAACACCAACTGTCCGGCAAAACAAATGCCCTGGGGATACGCATCCAGAATCTCGGGAACCAGTTCCGAGAGCGACTGCACGGCGTCCGTTCCCACCAGGGAGCGCCCTTCGGCGTAGCAGCCCTGACGCTGCATGTATTTGACGTAACTGTTCAGGTCCTCGTCAATGTGGGCCTTCAAATGCTCCAATTCGGTCGGGCCCTTGAAATTACCCGCGTCAATCACACCGACCTGGACGAAAATGTAGTTCTTGAACGTGTTGCCAAACAGGCGGACCACGCCGAACAGGGTGTGCAGTCCCAGCCCGTTGAAACCGCTGACGAGGATGACCGCGGTCTTCTTGTTCGGGTCAAAGGCGACCGGTTCCGTCACCACCTCTTTGACGCGCATGCCCTGCGACACCTGCGAAACCTCCACGAGCGCGTCAAGGCGCTTGAGCAGTTTCAGCGTGTTGTCGTAGTGCCTGCGGATCGCGAGGCACAGGCAGGCCAGCGCCCCCGTAACCACGAGGGTGAGCCAGCCGCCCTCCGTGAATTTTATGATGACCATGCATGCCAGGATGAAGACGCAGAGCACCAGACCTATGCAGTTGATGACGAGGCTCTTTTTCCAGGGCACGCCGGTGCCCCTTACGATCAGCCAGTGACGCACCATGCCCGACTGCGCCAGCACAAAGTCTATAAACACCGTGATACTGTACAGCACGACCAGGAACTGCACCGAGCCGCCGGTGCCGAGAATCAGCATCAAGGCCGCCCCGCCCATCAGCAGTACACCGTTTTGGGTCACAAGCCGGTCACTCAACGTGGCGAAACGGTTGGGCAGCCAACGGTCCAGCGCCATGTTGGCGATCACCCGCGGCCCGCCCATGAAACCCGTCTGGGCGGCGACAAACAGAATCGCCGCCTCCGACACCAGCGTTACGAGCACAAATGTGCGCGCAGTCCACGGGCTGCCCCACTCGGCGGTCATGGATTCCAGCATCACCGCGTTGAGCGTCTTGCCCTCCACGAATTTCACGTCGCACAGGACATAGCAGAAGATGAGGCCGACGACGGCCACCACCAGCGAGGAGGCCATGTATACCATGGTCCGCTTGCCGGTCTTGGCGCGGGGTTCGCGCAACATGGGCAGTCCGGCGCTGATCGCCTCAATGCCCGTGTACGTGCCCGCGCCCATGCCGTAGGCGCGCATCATGAGCAGAAACATTCCCATCACGCCCATCTGCGAGGTGGCCGTCTGCACGTCCGAGACCGTTCGGCCCGCGATGTGGCCGAGATTCCCGGCATGGGTGACGAACACATAGAGGATGGCAAACAGATGGGTCAGCACGAACACCATGAAGACGGGAATCAGAGGCGCAACCGATTCCTTCACGCCGCGCATGTTGAGCGCGGTCAGTGCGATGACCCCCGCAACGGCCACATGAACCTTCCATGCGTGCATTTCAACCGGCAGGAAACTGAAAATGGCGTCGGCGCCGCTGGCAACGGACAGGGCGATGGTAAGGATGTAGTCTATGATGAGTGCGGAACCGGCAATCATGCCCAGTCTGGGTGTGAGAAGACGGCTGGCCACCATGTATCCCGCGCCGCCGTTCGGGAAGCGGTCAATAATCTGGGCGTAGCTCATGCTGATGACGATGACGGTCAATCCCGACGCCAGCGCCACGAAGACGGACAGGAAGGGATATTTCATCAAAACGAGGAACACCTCCGCCGGGCCGTAGCAGGAGGAGGAAAGGCCGTCCGCGCCCAGGCCGACCCAGGCGAAGAAGGCGACCAGCGCCATTTTGTGGACCATGTCGGGATCGTGCGGGTCGCGCGCGCCGCCGATAATCATCCGTCGGAGGCGCGCGGCCAGTGTGGGTCGCTCTTCTCGGTCGTTTGGCATGTGTGGTTTTTCTCTATGGGGTGGCGGAACGGGGTGTCGCGGTGCGTGCCTGGGTTAGGGCCGTTTCGCGTTCTTGTCCAGCACGCGCTGGCGCTCCTGCTCGGGCATGCCTTCACAGAGCCCGGCGTCCTTCTGGCGCTCCGTCTCTTTCTGTTCCGAGAGGGATATGGGCAGACCGCCCTCGATCTTGTACCGCATGATCCGGCGCGACAGGTCGTCCCACAGTTCGGCGCATTCCCAACGGGCCTTGTCCAGCACCGCCACCGCCTCCATGTAGCGCTTCTGCTCGGCCAGTTCGGTGGCCTCAATGCGCATCTTGAGCGCGTCGCCTTCGGTGGAGCCCAGCACCGTGTAAATGTCCTTGGCCTGCTGGCGGAATTTCAGCGCCTCCTGTCGCAGACGCTCCTTCTCGGCCGGATCGGTTGCCACCGCCGCCGCCGCAAAGGCGTCGTCGGACTTCTTTTCCAGCAGGTGCCCCTGGTTCCGCTTGATGAAGCGCGGGCCCACATCCTGTCCGATCACCGTTTCCGGGAAACGCCGGGTGTAATCCTCCCACCCCGCCAGCGCCTCCGCGTACTGGCCGTTCAACTCCTGGCAAATGAACAACTGCCGCGGCACCCACCGGTCATGGGGCTGCCGGATGGCCTCGGAGAGGTACTTGACGGCGTTCTGGTAGTCCTTGAGTTTTTGCTTGTAGACGGCAAAGCCCAAATCGAAATAGAGCTTGTAGTTGCGCGGGTTGTTGTGGATGCCGTCCTTCAGGAAATTGATGGCAACGTGGTAGTACTTTTCCTTTTCCCCGACACAGGCGCCGTACCTGGGCTCCCATTTCCGTTGCGGCCAGGGCGTGTCCATCATCTTCGCGGTGACATTGTAGGAAAGGTGCCAGGCGCCGATAAGATAGGCCTCGATGAAGTGCGGGTCCAGGGCGGTGCAGGTCTTCATCATGGCGATCATCCGGTAATTCTCGCCCTGGTGCCAGTAACGGTCCACCTGTATCCAGATGAAGTTGGCCGCCACCTTGCGAAACCCGAAGAAGAGGTTGAACAGGCCCACGCCGCTCTGCTCGGCCTCGGCGTACCGGATGTCCTGCGCAAAGCGCAACTGCTGCGAACGGGCCAGTTTCAGGAACTTGGCGCGGGCGTCGGCCAGTTCATTGCTTCGGGCCAGCGCCCATATCTTGGGGTCGTTCGCATATTCCTGGGAGGCCCGCCCTATCTGGCTCACCTCGCCCGCTGCGGCCTCCGTGGATTCCTTGGGCTGCTCCTGCGCGGCGGGTGCCGCCGGGGCCAATGCTGCAAGGCTTTGCGATGCGGTGTTGCACTGGTCAAACAGCTCTTTGTCCTTGTACTGGCCGCTTTCGTCCTGGAACAGCCGCTCGTTGACCGCCGCGGCCAGCATCCACCGGTAGAAGGCCTCGGACTCGCGCAGATGCCGCACCCGCCTTCCCTGCGCCGCTGCGAGCACGAGAATGAGAACCATGGCCCCGGCAAGGACCAGTTTTTGGTGGCGCTTCATGGGAGCTTACATCTCCCTGCGCCAGAAGACCACCCAGGCCAGGAGGAAGCCGAACAGGGCGTACAGGGTGCCGTAGGCCATTAGATTCGGAATGAGCACGTCCGTGGGCGGATCATTGGGCTGGCCGTTGATAATCTGCGTCTTCAGGCTGAAATTCTGAAGGTTCGGAAGCACCTGGTAAAGGGAGTTTGCAATCCAGCCGATGGCGTCGTCAAACCATTTGCCGCTCTGCCCGGCGCGGTTCTGCACGTCCTTGAGGAACTCGGTCAGGTTGCCCGTGATGTAGATGAAAAGCCCGATGATTGTGGGCACCACGGACGACGTGGACGCGCAGGACACGGCAAAAGTGAACGCGGAAATGATGAGGAATTCGAAGTAGGTCAGCAGCATGGACCACAGCAGCAGCGTGGGCATGATGCCCTGTCGCATGTACAGCGCGGCGAAGAACAGCACGCCCATCAGCAGCAGGTTCACGATGATGATCAACTGCGCGCCGATAAACTTGCCCAGCAGGTACTGGATGCGCCGCACCGGCTTGGACAGGATGGTGTAGATGACCTTGTTCTCAATCTCGCCGGGCACCACGGACGCGGAAATGAAAATCGTTATCAGCACGCCGAAAATGGAAATGGTGGCCACGCAGATGTCTTTGATGAGTTTCAGATCCATGTCCGTTTCGGCGGTCGGATCAAGGTACGATGAGATGAGGCTCGCGCCAAAAATGACCAGCAGGCTCAGGATCAGAAAGCCGATGAGGGTCTTCTTGCGGATGCCCTCCCGGTAGGTGTACACCGCGATGTGCCACGGGCCGCGGAAGAAATCTATGAATCCACTCATGGTCAATTTCTCCGGGTAGACTGGGCGGCGCCCACGATGCGCACGAACAGTTCTTCAAGCGTTTCGCGCCGGGGCGCGACACCGATGAGTTGAAGGTCAAACGCGCGGCACAGTTCCAGCGCCTCGTAGGCGGTGACGGCCGACGCCACGCGCAGCTTCGCGCGGGACTGCACACGGTCCTCCACCTGGAGGCCCTTTTCCGCCAGTTTCGCAGCCGCGGCGTCGTTCATGCCGTCCACGTCCACCGTCACGTCCCGCTGCACCAGCAGTTCGTCCAGTGTGCCCTGGGCCTGGAGCACCCCCTCAAACAGGATGCCCACGCGGTCACAGATGAGTTCCACCTCCAGCAGTTCGTGGCTGGAGATCAGCAGCGTCTTGCCCTGGTCGCGCAGATTGGCCAGGATGTCGCGGATTTCCTTGCGCGCGATGGGGTCCAGGCCCGTGGTGGGCTCGTCCAGAATCAGGATGGCCGGATCGCTGATGAGCGCCTGGGCGAGGCCAATGCGCTGGCGCATGCCCTTGGAATAGCCGCGCAGCAGGCGCTTGCGGGCCTGCGTCATGCCGACCAGTTCAAGCGTTTCGGCCATGCGCCGTTTCAAGTCCCTGCCGGACAAACCGTAAAGCTTGCCGTAGTACTCCAGGATTTCCTCCCCTTTGAGAAAATCGGGGTAGTAGGCGCCTTCGGGGAGATAACCGATGTTGCGCTTGACCGATGCCGAGCCGACGTTGGGGCTGCCGAGAATCTCAATGGTCCCCGAAGTGGGAAACAGCAGGCCCAGCATCATTTTGATCGTGGTGGTCTTGCCCGAGCCGTTGGGGCCGAGATAGCCGTAAATTTCACCCTGGTTTACGGTGAGGTCCAGATCCTTGAGCGCATGCACGTCCTGCGCGCGAAAGGAACCTTCATACACCTTGGTGAGTTTGCTTGTCTGGATTGCGATGGACACAGGCATGGTCCTTTACAGCCCGGCCGGGCCCTTGCATTTCCGGCCTTGCGCGGCGATGTGTCTCGTGCGGAACGCTCCGCTTCTCTCTTAATTCCAACGGAACCCTCAGGGGGCCAGAATATTACCAGAACCCCGAAAGCAATGCAAAGAAAGCACGTGCCGTTTCTTTGGAATTAAGGTGCGGCGGAAGGAGCAATCTGCGGCTCAAGGCCGGAAAAGTTCTTGACAACCCCGACGCTTCGTGCTACGCTCCCGCTGGAGCAAATAAGGGTTCCGAGCAGGATGCAGGCAAAGCACTTCATACGGATTATGTGCGCCGTCGCCATCTCGATGCCGATTCTCGGTGTTCGGGAGTTTGCCGGTTCGGCCGCCGCCGATGTCAACGGAGACAGTCGGGTCAATGTCCTTGACCTGCAGGCCATTCTTGCCAAGGCCCTCCACTCGGGCAATACCAGCGTCCTCGATTTCCAGCGTGCCCTGCGCGAAGTCCAATTTGGCAAACACGACAGGGAAATTCCCCCTTCAAAGCCCTGCGGCCCGGATGTCTGCGTTTTTGCTTATCAGACCGGTCGCATGGCCGACTTGGTCAATCGTGACTTTGAGACTGCGGCAACCGTCGTTCTTCCTCCGGCTCTTTCCGAGCCCGGCGAACATCCCCAACGCTGCATCATTCCAGCCACCACGGGGCGTTACCTGTTCATTTTGACGCCCAATGCCCCTCCTTTCTGCGCCTGATTCTGGCAAATTGCACAGATCCATTTAGCCCCGCCTTGGGTAACGCGGCGTAAAAAACCGGAACAGTTCCCAACGGAATACGGCACATGTGATCACCATCTGCCTGTGAAGACAGTAAGCACAGCGGACAGATGGAATTGAACCAGAAATCAATCTCTCCGGGAGCAGTGCTTTCGGACGGGGTGCTGAATACTAGAACGGAGCATGAAATATGAAAATTATGTTTAAGTTGCTGTTTCTTGTGACCCTCGCTTTCACGGCCGTAGGCACTGCTTCCGCCGGGACACCGGTCCCGTCGGTGGGCGATGTCAACGGTGATGGCGTCGTGAACATCCTGGACGTGCAGGCGGCCATTGCTCAGGCGTTACAGTCCGTCCCCGGGTCGGCACTTTCCGATGTGGACGGGAACAGCCTGGTGGACATCACGGATGTCCAGAATTTGATCAACACGACCTTGGGCACCGGCGGTCTCCTGCAGCGTATCAGGGGCGTGCTTTCAGCCCCGCAAGACATTTTGCAGGCGGGGGTTACGCTGGCAGCCATATCCCAGGACGGCGATCAGGTGGTCGTGGCTGTGGACCCGGAAACCGGAGCGTTCACCATCAAGTTGCCCGTCCGAAGGGCATGGTCCCTTGTGTTTGCCACGATGCCTGACGTGGACGGCCACCAAGTGACCGGAACCGTGCAGTTCACCGTGGCCGGGGTCCTCTCTTCGGTGCTTCCCCTCGCCGATCTGTCCCAATGCGATGTGCTGGACCTGGGCACGCTCACCTTCGGTTCGGTCATTGCGGTTGGTACGGACATCCGGAACCTGCTCGCAGGCATCAACAAGCAGGAATTGCTCGTGGATGCCGACGGCAATGGAATTCCCGATTTCCTGGACAAACTCATTGATCAGACGGCCAAGCTTCCCATCTTTGACTGCAATGCGGCGTCCGGTGTCAAACTGCCCCTGCCGATTACACTGCCGTGCGTGGATGCCGCAGCGATAAAGAGCCTGATCAGGGACTGCGTTGCCAACGACCTGGGCACCATCACAGACGTGAGCCTGGTCGAGGCCAACGGCGACCACATCCCTGACTTTCTGGAGCCGTTCCTGGTCTGCCTGCGCAACGGTATCCAGGCTTGGCTGCAGCAGACCAACATTCCGGTGCCCGACCAGGTGATGGACTTCGTGATGGGCACCATTTCGCAACGTCTTCCGGAGATGCTGGGCGCACTGCACCTGCCGCGTTTGACGGACACGGACGGTGACGGCATCCCGGACATTATCCGCTTTGGCGTTGGCCCCCTGCCCATTCCGCCCGCCATGGACGCCAACGGCGACGGTATCCCTGATTTCCTGCAGCACCGCCCGCCGCACCCTGTTGAGGGTGAAGGCGAGCCGGCTGAAGGAGAGCCCGAGACGCTGACCGCCACGGTTCCCGATGTCGTTGGCATGACGCTGGATGACGCGAAGACGGCCATCGCGGCAGCAGGTCTTCCGCTTGGGCCGATTGGACAGGCTCCCAGCGGCACGGTGCCCGCCGGTCAGGTCATGGTTCAGAAACCCGACGCCGGCGCGACCGCTTCCGTGAATGCGCCCGTGGCCCTGGTGGTCTCTGCGGGACCGCCCCCCGCGCCCGTGGCCGTTCCCGACATTGTGGGCAAGACCCAGGCTGATGCCGAGACTGCCGTCACCACGGCCGGATTCAGGGTTGGGATGGTGGGCCGGTTCCCTGACGCCAACGTTGCACAGGGTCTGGTCGTCAGGCAGTTCCCGGCTGCCGACACCATGGCTCCGGCGGGAGCGCCGGTGAATTTCGTGGTGTCTTTGGGCGCCGCGACGAATGGCATACCTTCACTATGATCAAGTCGGCCGCGAGACGTCTGGACAGCGCGCAAGGGTTTGCAGATGCGCCGGGCTGTCTCAGAAGGCCGCGGATCTTGGCGCGGGAAGTGTCTCTCCTTGGCCCGCTTTCCGCGTCCCGGCGGTCTGCCCGGCGGGGCAGGGCTTTCTTGGCTGCGGCGGTCGTTCTGCTCCTGATGCCAGTCTCCGGCGCCTTTGGCGCGGGGGCCACGCTGACGGTGCAGGACGCCGCCGCGCCGCCGGATGGATGTTCTTTGACCGTTCCGGTGGTGCTTTCAGCCCCTGCGGGCTGTGCCGTGGCGGCGCTTCAGTTTGATATCGAGTTCGACCCGACTGTCATGACGCTGGCGTCTTCCGGAGATCGGAAGAGCGTCGTGTAGGGAAAGAGTGTAGATCTCGGTGGTC
>CALDSM010000532.1 GCA_937923585.1 uncultured bacterium | reverse complement strand
GCGGTGCGCAGTTCCGCCGCGCTCTGGAAGCGCTTTTCGGGATCGGGGTCCACGCACCGCGCGACAATCTCGTCCATCGCCGCCGGCACCTCCGCCAGCATCTGGGAGGCCGGCCGCGGCACGCCCGTCGGCATGTTGCCCGTCAGCACCTCGTAGAGGACCACGCCGATGCTGTAGATGTCGGCGCGCTGGTCCACCTCGTGGCTGTTGCGCAACTGTTCGGGCGACATGTAATAGGGCGTGCCCATCACCACCGAAGCCCCGGTCATCCGCGTGTTGTCCATCAACTTGGATATGCCGAAATCCATCAACTTCACGCGGCGGCCGTTCTCCAGCATGATGTTTTCGGGCTTGATGTCGCGGTGGACGGTGTACTGGTGCGCATACTCCAGGGCCACGCACAGTTCCGTAACGATGCGCAGCACCTCCCCCAGCGGCAGGCGTTTGCCCGGCGGCATCTTTTCGAGCGTGCCGCGCAGCGACTCGCCCTGCACATACTCCATGGAGATGTACATGCCCTTGCCCGCGCTGCCGATGTCATGCACGCGCACGATGTTCGGGTGGGCCAGTTTGCGCGCGATCCGCGCCTCGTTGAAGAAGCGCTCCACCACCATCTTGTCCCGCAGGAACTGGGGCAGCAGCGTCTTGAGCGCCACGTCCTCGCCCAGCACGTTGTCGTGGACCTTATAGATGCGGCCCATGCCCCCCCGGCCGATGAGGTCGAGCACGGTAAAACGGCCGTTGACCACCTGGCCCCGGCGAAATTCGAATTCGCTTTCGACCGATCCCGAGGTCCGCCGCGTCTCATTGTTGGACGACAGCGGCAAAGTCCACTGGCAACTCTGGCAGACAGCCACCCCCGGCGGGTTGTCCTGCATGCATTTGGGACACTTCACAGCGCGCAATTCTCCGTGTGCGGCCCATATTCCACCATTCCGGACCGGCAACGAAACCACTATAGCACAAGCGCAGGCGCAACGTGCAGGGGAAAAGGACGAGCTGCTCTACCGTATATTAATAACGTATCGGGTTCATGTTGCAGCGCTAGTTCCCAGCCTGCCCGATACCATGAAGCACTTGGTCTATAGTATGCCCGGTAGCGGAAAAATGGATTTGAGCAGCCTTCTTGACCCATTCGGCACCGACACCCGGCATGACAACGGTTTTGGGCCGCAAGGAGTCCAAGTGCGCGGTCGGCGGGAAATCAATTGACACATCGCGGGGGGGTGTGATAGTTTTTTCAACTGTGGGATGGTGTCCTTTTGCCGCCCCCCGACCTTGAAACAGGAAAGAGAACCTATGAGACGCGCATTGATTCAGTTTACGGTGGTGGCGTTGCTTGCAACGGGTGTACTGGTTCCTCTGCAGGCTTATGCCTGGGGACCGCGCGCCATGCAGAGCATCACCGCCATGGCGCTGCAGATGATCAAGCAGGATTTTCCCAACATCTTCCGTCCGGGGGGGGCGGTTGGAACGAATTTTGAAATGGACGTGCTGAACGGTGCGCGGGACGGGGTGCAGGTGCTCGGTGACGCGGAGCCGCTCAACAACGACCAGCAGACGGTGGAGGCGGTGATGAACCAGACAGCCCTGCTGCGCGACGCGCGCACCTACGGGCCGACCTCCTATTTCGCCTACCGCATGGGCGTGCTGGGCGCGCTGACGGCCAAGGTGACGCTGCCTTTCGGCTTTGTCTGGACGGCGGAAGACAAGCCCGTCCAAACCAAGGTTATGGAGGACATAGACCGCGACATAGACAATTACTGGTTCAATCCCGCGATACGCGGCCGTGAGTTTGTGCGCGACGCAGATGCATATTTTGCGCAGCACCGCGCCTTCTACACCCAGGACAAGGCGCTCATCATCCACGACTACAAGAGCGGCCTCGGCTACCGCGGCTTCCTGAAGCAGGGCGGCAGGGCCTATTTCACCCGCACCGTCGAGGCGGTGGCGGATGTCTGGAACACGGTGCTGCGGGCCGAACCGGTCGGCGGCGACATCATGAAGCCCTCTCCGCGGACGCTCACCTGGTACTTCGTGGACGAGATGAACTACCTGCTCAAGGTCAAGGGGAACGTGCAGCAGGCCAAGCGCGTCTACGAGAACTTCGAGAAGGTGAATCCGAAGATCGCCGAGGCCTACGAGAAGGTGGGCGACATCTTTTACGCGTTTGACTCGCGCGACTCGAAGCTCCGCGGCATTGACGAGTGGCAGAAGGCGTACAGCCTTGGCGGAACGGACCGGACGCGCATCGGCCAGAAACTGGCCGGCCATTATCTCGGCGAGGGACGGGAATTCCTGGACCGCGCCGCCAAGCCCGGCGCGGAAGACTCCGATCTGCCCACCGCGCTCAACTCGTTCGAGCAGGCGCTGAACTACGACCGCACCAGCGAGGAGGCCGCAAAGCTCATCCAGGACACCAACAAGGCCATCCAGGCGCGCAATGAGCGCCTCGAAATGACCATCAACATCATCTCCACCGGCGAGAA
>CALDSM010000531.1 GCA_937923585.1 uncultured bacterium | reverse complement strand
TCGGATAATACACAAGGCGATTTTGCGGGCGGCGGCACCGGCGGTGCCGCCGCCCGTCTTCTTCAGTCCGTCATTGCGAGCAAAGCGAAGCAATCTAGTGTCAGGCATGGCCCGGACTTTGGATTGCGGATTCAAGAGATTGCTTCGTCGGGCTGAAGCCCTCCTCGCAATGACGGGGTAAGATACTTGGACCAGTGGAAAGGACACAGGCGGATGGCGGATCAGGCTTTTGTTGACGGTGCCCCGTGGTATGACGCATTTTCAGGCGGTGAAAAGCGCCTCCTCCGCGAGGGGCCGTTTCTTCTGCGCGCCCTGGCCGGCGTGCCGGTACCGCACGTGCTTGATTTGGCCTGCGGCACGGGCATTCACGCGCTGTTCTTTGCCGAGCACGGCGCTCAGGTCACCGCCTGCGACCTGAGCCCGGAAATGGTTCACCGGGCGCAGGCGGCACGGCCCCATCCGCGCATCGTTTATGAAGTGGCGGACATGCGGACGCCGCCGCCCGGTCCTTTCGGCCTTGCCCTGTGCCTCGGCAATTCGCTGTCGCTGCTGCCCGGTCACGACGATGTGCAGACCTGCTTCAAGAATACGGCCGCCGCGCTTGTCCCCGGCGGACACCTCCTCCTCCAACTGCTCAACTACGCCAATCCCGCCCTGTGCCAACCCCGACAGCGCACGGAAACGGCCCGGTTCGACGGCGGTGAAGTGTTCGCGCGAAAGACCTTCACGCCCGGAGGCGATCACACCGCACTCCAACTCGAATACACGGTGAAACGCTCCGGCGAACCGGACCTGGTCACCGAAGAAACCGTGCAATTGCGGCATTGGTCGCTCGAAGACTTGCAGAGTGCCGCGCACAACGCGGGTCTTGCGTTGGAAACGGCGCAGGGAGATTTTGCGGAAACGCCCTATGACCGGGAGAGATCAAATGATCTCATTGTCCTGATGCGGCGGGCGTAGCGTAGGGTGCGTGCAGCGGCGCGAAGCGCCATGAAACGAACCGTTCCCAGAACGCGGGCCATGGCCAAGACGGTGCGTTGCGTGCCGCTTCGCGGCACTTCACGCACCCTACGAAAGTCAGTCAGGCCGCAGCCGCTTTTTCCCGGTCAGGCCAGAGTGACGGTCCCCACAAGGTGAAGAAGACCAGCGTGCCCAGGCCGAATCCCAGCAGGCCGCCCATGAACACGCAGAAGGGGAAATGCGCCGCGGTGTAGACCCGGCCGACCCCCTGGAGCGTGCCCCACAGGATCAGTCCGGCACGGACGCGGCGGTCCCGTGCAAACCAGAAGAGCGGCGTCAGCAGCGCGAACGCACCCGAAGTGTGCCCCGAGGGGAAGGAGTTGCTGCCCTTCAAAATTTCGTCCGGGATGGGGCGAACATCGTTGTTCCAGGGCTTGTTGGCGTCGTTGAAGGGTCTGGGCCGCGCGATGGCGCTCTTGATGGGCTGGGTAATGCCAAAATCGGTCAGCAGCCCCGCCAGCAGCACCAGCCAGAACACGCGCGAAAAGCGGCGCATCGTGCCGTCGTCCATGGTGCGAAACATCCAGATGAAGGCGCCGAACGCGGCAACGGCCATGAGCACCATGAGCACGTTCGCGCCGACATAGGTCTTGTTCTCCCAGTTCTTGTACATCACCGCGAGCAGGACAACGGAGACCACGCCGAAGGCCCAGCACAGCACCGGCTTCCGGGGTGGCAGCATGCCCAGCAGCGGCGCCACCGCGATCACCACGAAGATGGGAATCAGTTGGGGCAGCGCCGTCTTGCCGTAGGACCGGTAAACCAATCCCGACAGCGTGAGCAGCACCGCACTGAAGATGAGGTAGCAGACGAGCTTCTTCTTTGGCGTGAAACTGTAGAGCGCGTAAAAGATCATCCAGCAGATGAACGGCAGCAGGATGAGCGGGTTGGTGTAGTCGTTGATGGCGCGGAACAGTTCGTCCAAGCCAAACGCGTAAGTGTCGGGGTTGATGGCGGCCAGGATGGCCTTGTCCGCGCCGTCCGTCAATGGCACCAGCAGTTTTCCCGCCGCGTACAGCACGCCGTAGGCGGCCGCCATGCCCGCCGCAAGTATCACCAGCCGCACCGCCACATTTCCGACACGATTCAGTTTCACTGCGTACTCCTTTTGCATCATCGCCTTCATTGCGCGAACGTTCCCGTCATTGCGAGTGAAGCGAAGCAATCTCTTGTTTGTCATGGCCCCAACCTCGGGCTCCGGTTCTAGGAGATTGCTTCGCTTCACTCGCAATGACGGCGCCAATTATAGCCAATCACGGCCTTCCGGATGCCACCTGCTGTCCGGACTTGCCGGCCTCGCCTTTTGACGCGCCTACGGCTGTTTCGGTGTCACCCTGACGCGGTAGGTACTTCGGTCGAATTCATCGGGGCGTCCCGCCTCGGGCTTTTCGGAAAGCACCTTCACCAGAAGCTCACACGGCGCGTCGCGCTTGATCGCCAATTTCTGGTCGCCGTCCGCCGGGTCGCCGTCCACGGTCCAGGTGTGCTTACCGTATCCGGGCGGCGCCTCCAGTGTAAGTGTGGTGCCAGCCTTCACGCTCACGTCGCTGGCGGGATTCTCCGCGCCCTCCACCACATCCGACACCTGCGCCGCCACCGCGTCGCCGCTGAGTTCTGTGTAGGTGAACAGGTGCGGTCCCGCCTCCTTGAAGAGGTACACGAGTTTCCCCGCGCCCAATCCCTCGGAGATCACCTGCCGGTCCACCTCCCAGCGCGCCTTCATGTCCGCCGCGGTCCCCATGTCCAGCGTGAGCGTCCTGCCCACGGGAAACACGGGCGGCAGGCTCATCTGCACGCCGCCCCGGCCAAACTTCTGCGAAAGTCCGGTCTGCCGTTTGAGTTCATCCAGCGACATGTTCAGTTTGCCCGCCAGCATCTGGAGGCTCGTCTTGTTCTCGCCCAGCGGCGTGTACACCTTGAGCCAGGCATCCCCCTTGGCGGTGGCGATGCGCAAATCATAACTGCCCACCTCCACGGTCGGGCTGGGTGTCAGCGTCACCGCCCCGTCCGCCTTGGAAAACTGGAACATGTGGCTGTAGTCGCTGCCGCCGATCATCAGGTGGAACCCGCGCATCTCCGATGCCGGCACCGGCGCACCGTCGGCCAGCACCTTCACCGTGGCCGATCCGGCCGTGTTGTCAAACACCACCCTTTCCGGGTCGGTGGTCAGCGTTGCGGCACCGGCACACAGTGCCGCGGCGAATACGGCCAAGGAAACAAGCCCATTGGATGGATGCATGCTTATGTTCTCCCATACCGTCCGCGTTCTTCGCAGAACGGTCGTTTCAACCCTTGGCCCCGGGTTTCCCGTCACGGGCCAAACCGGAACCGCCCGTTCGTGGCATAACCTGTTGCCAAAGAATCAGTTATGCCATGACTGAGCGGAAGGCTCCGGGAAGACACAGTGTATTGCAGAACCGCCTGCATTTCAAGGCGCAGGTGCGCGTTATGCCGTGAGCGCCGCCGCAATCCCAAAACACTTCGCGCCTTCGGTGCCGGTCCGTGCCGCGTTGGGCTACAATGGCTGCCAGTCAAACCGCGCAGGAGCGCCGCGGCACGGGAGAAACCGAGCATGAACAAGAACCTCCTTCTTGGAACCCTGGCCGTCTTGTCGTTGTGCGCCCGGGCAGACACCGCAACGCCCGCATCGGCGGTGGACCCTGTGGAGAAGGCGGCCAGCCACCCCATCATGCGGGACCGGCCCGGCGTGGACTTCTTTGAAGGCGCGCTCATGGGCAACGGCGGACTGGGCGCCGTGGTAACGACACGGCCCGATGCGGCGGTGGTGCATTTCGGGCACAACAACGTCTGGGACATCCGCATCGCCGAGAACAACCAGGACAAGATCGGCACGTTCAAAGAGATCTTCGACAGGGTCGCCGCGATTCCGGCGGACGCGCCGAGCCTCGAATCGGACCAATGGTACGCCGAGTATCTGCAAATGACGCAGGAAAATTACCGGAAGCCCTATCCCCGGCCCTTTCCATGCGGCTCGCTGCTGCTGGGGTTTGACCGGCGCAGGGTGGAACTGCTCGGATACCGGCTGGACATCGCGACCGGCCTGTGCGACGTCAACCTGCTGGCCGAAGGCAAGCCCGCGCGGCTTCAACTCCTGGCCGACATGGACAGCGACCGGCTCTGGCTCCGCTTGACCGACGCGGCAGGCAGTCTCATCCCCAACTGCTTTGACCGGGTCCGCCTGATTCCCGACCCCGACGCGCCCAAGGACATCCCCGGTTACCAGGTGAAGAATGACCCGGACAACCGGATGCTCGGCTTCCGCCAGATGCTCCCGTTCAACGAACCCGTCAAGGGCAAGCCCGGCGCGCCGCATCCCAAGGACCGCGCGTTTCGCCTGTCGGTCAGCACCGGCGGCGCGCTGGAGTCCACGGAACGCCTGAACTGGGAAGGGCAGCCGCAGCCCATGGCGCCGCTGGAGCGGGCGTTCGCGTCCGATGCGCCCTTTGTTGCGGTGGTGCAACTGGACGAGGGTCTGGCATCAGATATCACGCCCGAGGCGGGACAGACGCCGGAAGCCACCGCCGAAGGCTTCGAGGCGGCGCGCCGGTCCGCAACGCAGGTCTGGAAGGATTACTGGAACCGGTCCGCCGTCGCACTAAACGACCCGGTTCTGGAACAGGTCTGGTACTGGAATCACTACTTTCTGAACTGCGCGGCCAAGCCCGGCGTGAACTGTCCCGGCCTCTTTGCCAACTGGAGCCACCGGAACATCGGCACGGCCTGGCACGGCGACTACCACATGAACTACAACACGCAGCAGCCGTTCTGGCTGCCCTTTTCCAGCAACCGCCTGGACAAGAACCTGCCCTATGTCGAGCTGATCGAGCGGCTCTTGCCGCTGAGCCGGAAATGGGCGAAGGAATACTACGGGCTGCGCGGGGCCTACTTCCCCCACTCGGCCTATCCCGTGGAGATGACCACGCTGCCCTATCCCGTGCCCACCTGGGGCTGGGAGATTTGCGAGACACCGTGGGCCGTGCAGGGCCTGTGGTGGCATTACCTCTACACCATGGACAAGGACTATCTGCGGCAGCGGGCCTTTGGGCCCATCCGGGAAGCCACGCTGTTTCTCGCAGACTATATGAGACGGCCCGAGGCGCACGGCGGCAAGTGGGGCGACGACCGCTACCACGTCTTCCCCACCGTGCCTCCCGAACTGTACGGGCTCAGGCCGGGATTCAAGTACAACAACGACTGCCTCGTGGACCTGACGCTCATCAAGTTCGTGATGAAGGCCTACCTTGAGGCGGTGCGGGTGCTGGACGCGGAAAAGGACGAGGCGGAACTGGCGGGCACCGTGCGCGACATCCTGGCCCATTTCCCCGAGTACCCCACGGCTGAGTCGCGCTTCGGCAAAGTGTTCGTGTCCGTCCCCGGCGAGCACGCAGAGGTGGTGTACAACACGCCCAACAGCCTGATGACCGTCTTCCCAGACGGAGACCACGGCCTCGGCTCCCACAAAGAAACCCTTGAACTCCTCGCCCACACCTTCAGGAACAACCAGAACGAGGGCGGCAACGACCTTGTCTTCCTCAACCTTCAGGCCGCGCGCATCGGCATGCTCGATCTGGACCGGTTCAAGCGGCAGATCGCCTATTGCCTGCTGCCCAACGGCACCTGCGCGAACATGGTGCTCCAGGTGCACGGGCGCTACGGCGACACGACCCCCTACGACTTCATGCGCCCCATGGGAATCTGGTTCGAGAACTTCGGCCTGCCCGTCGTGATCAATGAATGCCTGATGCAAAGCTACGACGGCACCATCCGGCTCTTCCCCAACTGGCCCCTGGAGCGTCCCGCCGCGTTCCACACCCTGCGCGCCGTCGGCGCGTTTCTCGTCAGCGCGTCCTGCGCGGAAGGCCGCGTGGGGAACGTCGAGATTCTGAGCGAGGCGGGAAGCCCGCTCAAGATCCTCAATCCCTGGAAGGACGGCGCGTGCGTGCTTTCAAACACCGGCGAGCGAAAGAGCGACGGAGCGGTGATAGAACTCACCACTGTGCCCGGCGAAACCATCCGCGTCAGGGAGGCCGCCTCCTCGTAGATGCGGCATCCTGCCGCATTCTTTCCCATACCCGGATCGAAGCCGAACGCGGCAAGATGCCGCGTCCACATCCTATGCGCGTCACAGCACCGCCGCGACGCTGTTGCTCGGCAGTCCGTCGCCGACCCGGTTGAAGGCCACGACGCGGTATTCCAGTTCCTGTCCGCGGGGCTGATCCGGCAGGGTGGCGCTTTTGCGGACCGACATGCCCGCCATTTCCCACGGCCCGGCGGGCACCCGCTTGCGTTCTATCTTGTACACCGCAACGGCCCCGCCGTCGTCCGGCGCCTTCCAGCGCAGCCGCACCCAGTTCTCGCCCTGCTCCACCGCGACGAGGTACTTGGGCTGGCCCGGTGCGGTCAGCGCCGTTCCGGCGCCGTGCCCGCCCCAGCCCAGCAGGCCGAGCTGCGCCCCGTTCCGGTCCACGGCGTTCTCGGCGTAGCGCAGATTCTTGCGCATCCCCCGCGTCAACACCCGCAACGCCGCGTCCTTTTCATCCAAGGCGGCTTTATACGCCGCGGCGGCCTCCACCAATGCGTTCTTGGCCGCGATATAGGCCTCGCGCGCGGCATTCAGCGCCACCGGTGACATCGGCGGCGCGGGAAAAAGGGCCGCATGGTCGGCCAACCCCGTCGAAATCTGGTGGGCCAATGCGACCACCTCGGCCTCGCGGTGCGGAAATCGTGCCATGGCGGCATCTCCTTGCATATTAAGGCCTTACGCCGCACCAATCCACGCCCGATCAGACATGGACGGGGCTTCATGCGTCCTGTTTCACCCAAATCCTAACCGAAAAACGCATGAAAGTCAACGATAATTCTGCGACTATTAATGAAATTCACATCGTTTTCATAAATATTCATGAAGATATTGATAATTATAATGAAGAAATTGTTAGAAAACGCACGACTATTTATAAGAAATGCAGATATATTGGTGATTTCGTCATGGATTTTTATAAGAATCGTGCCGATATCCATGATAATCGCAGTGAAACGGATGAAGTACGCGCAGATAAGGCCCATACTACCCTTGGGGAGGTGCATCGGACGGCCCACGTTTTGCGCTGACGGCGCGGGGCCGACCTTATGGCTTGATGGGAACCGTGCCGGTGGCATCCACCGTGTGGCCGAAGCGGCGGATATAGGCGTCGCCGGGCTCGAAGGCGTCACCGCATTCCTCAAGCTTCTGCGCCAGCCGTTTGTCCAGCTCTTCCTGGAGGTCCCGGTGTGCTTCCCCGCCTGCAAGATTGTGCTGCTGGAACGGGTCCGCTTCATTGTCATAGAGCAGCCACGGTCCGTTGAGGTCGCGCACGTAGGTGTGCTGCCGCGTGCGGATGCCGCGGTATTCGCGGCCGCCGTTCTTGCGCGTGAACTCGCCGAAGGGGCTGATGCAGGCCAGCAGCGCCGCATCGGCGTCCGGATCGCGGCCTTTGACAAGGTCCTGCGAGAAATCGCGGCCCTGCACGGAGGCCGGCACGGGCACACCCGACAGGCCCAGCAGCGTGGGCATGATGTCGGGCGTGTTCAGCAGGCACGCCAGCCTGCGCCCGCCGTCCCCCAGCGCGGCGGGATACCGCAGCAGGAAGGGCACCCGGATGGATTCATCCCAGGGCCGCTGCTTCCGCTGCTGGTCCTGGGAGTACAGCATGTCGCCGTGGTCCGAGGTGAACACGAAAACGGTGTCCTTCGCAATGCCGCAGCCTTCGAGCGTGTCCATCAACCGCCCGACACAGTCGTCCAGCGCCATGATGTGGGCGTAGTAGCCCGCCAGGTCCTTCCGGGCGGCCGCCGCGTGTTCAGGCGACACGTTCGGTCGCAGCACCACGTCCTCCGGACGAATTCGGTCGCGGTATTCCTGCGGGGCCGTCTCATAGGGATTGTGCGGCGGCCCCCAGGAAAGAAACAGCGCGAACGGCTTTCCGCCAGAATGCTCCCGGATGTACCGCTGCGCCTCGGCGGTCTGCGCAATCGCGTCATACCCCTCCCACCGCTTGGGCTCGGGTTCGTCGCCGAAGTAGATGGAATTGTTGTACTCGTGCGTGCATTCGAGCGCCCGCCAAAAGGTAAACCCGTGCCGCCGCT
>CALDSM010000530.1 GCA_937923585.1 uncultured bacterium | reverse complement strand
CTGTCAAATTATTCTTGAAGTCGACTGTGCAAGTTCAAAGTGTCCGCCTTCTGTGTATTGCGATCAAGCCTTTCGGGCCTATGTTGAAGAACAACCGGAAGGCATGCGTGTTCAACTTCGGCGAGGCTACATGCTTGGGACTCTCTGGGACTTGACAAAGGTGTTCAGTTATAGTGACATCTCGCCTTTTAAGGCAGTCTGGGCAATGATCGCTTGTAGGCAACTTGCGGATGCGTTAGGATTATGAAATCTGGCGCGTCCCATATCTACGGAGGCGTAAACAGGTGAAGGTATCAACTTGTAATTCATACGAGCACATTCGCGCGTATCGAGCAATCTAGAATCATTCAGAAGGAACCTGTGTGTGATGGTCTAAAAAGAGTCTGGCGGATTCATTCCAGCCACAGAGGAGCTAGATAAATAGTGGATACTGAAGGACGTCCATATATAGAATTCACGGATATGGAATGGACATCAACCAGACACGTTGACCCTAACGTACTCTCGTATTGGTCTATCGTCTCACTCAGTCGAGCGTTACGCTTCAAAGAAGAAGCATGCAATCTACAGGGAGTTAGCCCCGTATTCTCAGCGGTAGCAACTTACTACTCGCTGTTTCATCTAGGAATCTTCCTTATGTACTGCATGCCGCAGAAGGTGCACTCGGACGACAAGGAAGTTAAAAAGGAGGAAAAAAGGATACTTCATAAGATTAATGCGGCTCTTAAGAACGGCACCAACGATCCTCGCAAGGCTGTCAGTCATGAGGATGTCTGCAAGTATCTCCGGAAACGTCAGTCAGATTCCCTGCCGAAAGAAGTCGTCATATCTCTTGAGAAGGCCAAGAAACTGAGAGAGTTTGTCAATTATGGCCCTGATCTAATACATACTCCCGACGGGTTTCGAGTTCTCAATCGCGCTCATGATCCAAGTGAGTGCAGCGAATTGATAGAGCAACTTGATACCCTATTTTGTATGGCTGTTACTTGGCTGTGCGAGAATGCCGCAGAAGAAGATCGTCTTCTGATTCCCATTTCAATCGAGACCGGTGGCCGATTCTTCACGTCCAACCCGGATGGCGAAGCATACTATTCACAGTGGTCCCCGCCTGAAGTATTGAGGAAGGCTGAACTATTACGGGTCCACCTCTTTAAGATAGCAGAGCGCCTCATCACATGAAACGTCAGTTTACCTGCGTTCAACCCTGATTGCCAGCCAACTGCCCATCGAGAGGTGGCACAAATTCATCGGTGATCCAACCCTGGGCGACGCCATTCTTGACTGCCTGGTCCACAACGCCCACAGACTTTCCCTCAAGGGTGATTTACTTCGAAAGCGCCACAAAAAACATGCGGAAGGGTGAACACCATCCGTCGCTGTGCTCCGGCAAGACAAGGTCACCTCCATCCATCTATACCGTTATCTCAAACAAATCAAGATACGGGCAACCCTGAACCAAGAATTCATACGGATCACAACCTTCCTACGGACTACCCGGCCGCACCCGCCGTATTCGGTGGCCGCGTTACTCCGAATTCGCTGGCCTACTCGTGCCGAAATATGCATGTGGCCGTGTTAGGTTGCTCTACTTCGCCCACTTCCTCATCGCTTGCTATGAGTTCCAAAATGTTGGGAGGCAGCAAATGGAGCAGCAGGTAGATTTCCTCTCGTCTGATTGGGCGTGGATTTGGCGCGACGATTCTGAAATGCCACTGTATTGGCTTCTTTTTGGGCATGTGCAGGTCCTTTATTCTCGTTTCCAATATTGGGCAAGTAACCAAACTAAATTGGCGGCGAAAAAGGGATTTTTAGAACGCGTTTATCGAGTCGTCATGCGGTAACAAATGGGCGTAAATCTCTGTCGTATCTATACTTGAGTGCCCAAGCCATTCCTTGATCTGGTACAGGGAGACCTTCCCGCTCTGTGCTGCGTGGGAAGCAAAGGTATGGCGCAAATCGTGGAAGCGTAATCTGGTGCCGATGGCCCATTGGGCGTTGTACCAAGGACGGCCCATATTGTAATTCAGCCTGCCGGTCTTATCCCCGTTGGCAGGTTCGATAACGTAGCCTTCAGCTTTTCGGTACGGCATGAGCATATCGGCAAGGACTTTCTTCATAGGCACCGTTCGGAACTTGCCGTTCTTGGTACGGAACTCCTGGATGCCTTTGGCTTTGTTGGCCTGTCGGCACTTTATCGTGATTACTTCGGCCTGGAAGTCGATATCTTCCCACCGCTGATTGGCCGTTTCACCCAACCGTAACCCGGCATGACCCGCGAGCGCCGCCGCCAGGAACGTGTTGCGGTCCAATTCACGGCAGGCATCAAGCAGTTTCTTAAGCTGTTCCTTGGTCAGAAACCGTACGGGATTATCCTTCGGCTTGACCCGCCGTGTGATCTTGAATGGGTTTGGTCCGGGACGAAGGCCCAGTTTGATTGCCGTGGAGAACATGCCCTGCAACCCGGCGAGGTAGTTATCGACACCGGACACCTTGAGCCCTTCCATTTCCAAGCATCGCATGAGATCATGAACATGTGCGGGCGTCACCTCGGCAATGGTCTTGACTTCAAGGTACTTCTTGGCCTTGTTCATCG
This sequence comes from uncultured bacterium, assembly GCA_937923585.1. Classification (GTDB taxonomy): domain Bacteria; phylum Hydrogenedentota; class Hydrogenedentia; order Hydrogenedentales; family CAITNO01; genus CAITNO01. The sequence goes on along the minus strand of CALDSM010000530.1, from coordinate 3,419 downwards.
CCGTATTGTACGAGCTCAATGTGTGACGGCTGACCTTATCCCCCGGCGCGGCCCATGCCAGATACATTTCCCAGAACTCATCCAATGTTGGGCTGGCGTTCTTGCGTTTGGACTCTTTGCGAAACGCTTTGTCGGAATCAGGTGACACGGTAACGTGTGATCCGATTCCGACAGACTGGACATCGGGTGCGCCGGTATCGGACGACACTTTTTTCTTGCGCCGATTAAAGGACGCTATCTCTGCACTGACGCCCAGCCGCTCTTTGACGGCTTTGTTGTAGTCGGTGGTCCGCAGACTCAAGCCGCGAAGTAGACCGTTTCCGTTGGCATCCGGCTTGCGTGGGTCGTAGAAGTAGAGATACCAAGTCCCTCCCTTCTCGTCGGGTCGCCTCCGCAAAGCGCCGAGTGGTACAATCTTGTCCGTTCCTGACATCTTGTTAGTCTCCTGTTAGTCTTGTGATGGTATTTAGTGTGATATTCAACTGTTACAGACTAACAAAGACTAACATTCATGGTTTGTGGAGGACAACTTTGGCGTTTTTCGCAGTGTGGAAGGTGAGTCATGGTGTGCGGTAAAAGGTTGTGTGGCAGTCATTTCATGGTCATCGTCGATCTCCAGGAATCCCACTGGGACTGGTCGCAGGGCGAACCGCCGATGGACAACCCCGACTACTACCTCCGCTACAACAAGAGCTTCAATCGCATGGGCGGCCAGATGCGCTATGTGACGGCGGACAATAGAGACTTCCTGCTGGCAATTGTGAAGGGGCTGGAGAAGTAACAGCTTAGCACGCAGTCACCTGATGTCTTCGGCGATCGCCAGGCAGGTCAGGCACTGGCAGACCCGGGCGGACAATCACAGGTAGCATCGAGTGCGTCACCTGCGCGATACTTCATATCCAGGTGCTCTTGTGAATCGGCTCTATTCAAACCAGTGAAAGATGACTCGATATGAATACGCAACTGACGCGCAGACAGGCCCTGCAGGTTATGGGGGGAAGCGCCTTGGCGCTCCTCGCGGGATGCCAGACGGCTGGACATGGCACGCGTGGCCGATGGTACCGCGGCAATCTGCATATGCACACCTGGTGGTCGGATGGACGCGCCTTTCCCGAACAGGCCGTAGACGCATACAAGTCACTCGGTTATGACTTCCTCGCGTTGACTGATCACAACACGTTCGCGAGTGACCCGAACCACTGGAGAACCGTCGAAAAGGAAGAGCAGGGTTGGCCGCCTTCCGTATCACAACCCATTTTCGACGCTTATGTCCGGGACTACGGGAAAGAGGTGGAAACGCGCCAAGAAGGCGGAAAGACGCTGGTCCGACTCAAGACCCACGAAGAAATACGAAAACGCACCGAAGAGCCCGGACGATTCCTGCTGTTGCCCGGTGTGGAGATCACCCTCGTTCGGGATCGGATCAACGTGCACCAGAATTACATAAACCTGCCCGAAGCCATTCCTTTCGTGAAGGGCGGTCCTCTGGTCAAGGAAATAAAGGACGACTCCCTGAACGAAACAGAAACCATGCGCAAAAGCGCGGACGAAGTGTCGGCCATGGCCGCAGCTATGAAACGTCCCACCATGCTGACGCTAAACCATCCGCAATGGGTCTACTGGGACATCCAACCGCAATTCCTCATCGACAATCCGGAAATCCGTTTCTTTGAGGTGTGCAACGGCGGATCGGCCTATGCGCCCCATCCCGACGCCCAGCGTGTCACACTCGACTCCTTCTGGGATACGGTCAACGCCTTGCGTTCCCTGCACGGGGCGCCGCTCCTGTTCGGTATTGGGACCGATGACACGCACTACTACATCAATCGCACCCCGGCTCAACGCCTTGCCGACGCGTGGGTCATGGTGCGTGCCAGTTCGCTCACGCCGGACGCCTTGTTGACGGCTATGGAAGCGGGCGATTTCTACGCCAGCACGGGGGTGTTTCTGGAAGAGGTGAAGTTCACACGGAGAAACCGCACGTTGCACGTAAAGGTCAAACCCGCGCCGGGCGTAACATATCGCATCCGTTTCATCACCACTAAACACGGATTCGACCAAAGCGTGCGAACGGTCGAGTGCCCGCCCGAAAAGGACCGCACCGCCCGAAGGATCCACGTGTATTCCGAAGACGTCGGGCGGACAGTCAAGCTTGTCGACGGTATTGAGGGGGCCTGCCAGATGGCGTCCGACGACCTCTATATCCGTGCCAAGATCGAATCCAGCGTTCCCAGTGGTTACGAATGCCACTTTCACCCAGATGTCCAGGTTGCCTGGACTCAGCCCCACGCGTGAACGAAAGACAAGAACAGAATCTCAGGAACCATTAGAGTTGAACCTTGCTCCTTCGCTACAACAAGAGCTTTAACCGCATGGGCGGCCAGATGCGCTATGTGACCGCAGACAACAGGGACTTCCTGCTCGCGATTGTGAAGGGGTTGGAGAAGTGACCACTTAACGGGCAACCATTTGCCGGGCACAACGGCAGGGACGGAGTTTCGGCTCTAATGTTCCCGCCGTTCTTTTATTTGTCGCCGAGCCAGGCAGGGCTTGACATATTCCCATATTGCATGGTACGGTTGTATATATGAAGACAACCGTTGATATTGCAGACGCGCTCTACGATGAAGTTCGACGCGCGGCACACGAGGAAAGTACCACGGTGAAGGCCTTGGTCGAGGAAGGACTGCGTCACACGCTTGCCGAACGCAGGCGACGCGCGCCATTCATCTTGCGCAATGCCACGTTCAAGGGTAACGGACTGCAGGCGGCGTTTTCCAGCGCGTCATGGGACCAGATCCGAAATGCCGCCTATGAAGGGCGCGGCGGATGATTGCCGTTGACACGAACCTGCTGGTCTATGCCCACCGGGAGGATGCGGCATGGCATGACAAGGCCTGTGCATGCATCAAGCGGCAGGCGGAGGGCGTGGCGCCCTGGGCCATTCCCTGGCCGTGCATCCATGAGTTCTTTGCCATCGTCACCCATCCGCGCATCTATTCTCCTCCCACGCCGACTGACCGGGCGGTCGATCAGATTGACGCCTGGATGGAGTCGCCAACCCTCGTGATGCTTGGGGAGGCCCGTGACTATTGGCCGCACCTTCGTGCATTGATTCTCAACGGCCGCATTGCGGGTCCGATGGTGCATGATGCCCGAATAGCGGCGCTCTGCATTCAGCACGGTGTGCAGGAAATCTGGACGGCGGACCGGGATTTCGGCCGGTTTTCGGGAATTCTCGTAAACAACCCCCTGCTTTGAATTGCGGGCCTGGATAGCGCCCGCGCCGCAACAAGAGCGTCAGCCGCATGGGCGGCACGAGGCGTTGTGTGGCGGCGGACCGTGCGAAGTTCCTGCCGGTGCCGGCAAAGGAGATCGGAAGAGCGTCGTGTAGGGAAAGAGTGTAGATCTCGGTGGTC
>CALDSM010000529.1 GCA_937923585.1 uncultured bacterium | reverse complement strand
GGGTTTGCGGCCGGATGGGACGTGGATACGTATTTACCCCGTCCCCTTCCGCAGGCTTGGGGAAGAGGAGCAATACAAGAAATTTGACTGGGTCGAGTGCTGTTTCGTGCGCAACGAGTCTGATCCCCGACCAGAAAGTCATTATCCAACGGATGCAAAGGCCATGGTTCGGGTGGGCCACTTGGGCACGGAAGAGAACTGGCGACAGCGACGTGAGCTTGTTCTCCAAAAGGCGCGCGTGCACACGCGAATGGATGAGTTGATTGCGGGCGCAAAGGCCAACGCTCTCTCTCTGGCCGTTTTCAAACCTGCGCGTGTCATTGAGTTCCTGTGTGAGGAAGCCGAGGAGCGGGATTGGAGCCAAGCGCGCGTCGATGAAATGCGCCAGAGAGCCAACCAAGGCGAACTGTTTCCTGAGGAAGAGTGGCGAACGACCTTCCTTCTTGTAAGAAAACTGCCCTACACGTTCTCTTACCGCTTTGAGGATGAAGCAGGCCGGGTAAGCACGCTACAGATTCTCGACTGGGAGGCGGGAATGCTGTATTGGAATTGTGTCAAAACGTGTCAGGGAAGCGAATCAGCCGCCCTGCGCCTGATGAAGGCGAAGTATCTAGATGAATTCCTCAGTAGGGATGTCCATTTTTTTATGGGCACCACTTTACAATGGCATTTTCGCGCCCCCAATCCATGGGTAATTACGGGGGTATTTCCCATCCCCCATGAGTGTCAACTGACATTGGATCTCGGAACAAACGAAGAATAGGCGTTCTTGCCCTACCCTCTCCGGAAGTACCCCTTCGGCAATGCCGCGGCAATCAGGTATGCGGCGGCGGCCACGAGAATGATCGTGGGGCCAACGGGCAAATTGGGCCGATAGCTGATGGTCAGCCCGGCAAGACAGCTCACCGCGCACAGGACCGACGCCAGCACCATCATCTGCGCCAGCGACCGCGCGAAGCGCCCCGCCATGGCGGCGGGCAGCGTGAGCAGCGCGATGACCAGTACCACGCCGACCACCATGGACAGCGCCACCACGGTCAGCGCGGTGAGCGTGAGCAGCAGGATGTAGTAGGCGTCCACGCGCAGGTTGCGCAGGCGCGCGAACTCCTCGTCAAAGCAGACGGCCTGGAAGGGCAGGAAGAACCGCCACACGATGAGGATGACGACCGCGTCCAGCCCGGCCAGCAGCCACAGGCTCTGGTTGGTCACGAGCAGGATGTTGCCGAAGAGATAGCCCATGAGATCCTGGCTGTAGCCGGGCGTCGCATAGAGGAACAGGATGCCCGCGGCCATGCCCACGGACCACACGGCGCTGATGGCGGTGTCCTCGCGCTCGCGCCGCCGCAGCGACACCCAGCCGATGACCACGGCGGACAGCAGCGCGGCGAAGAGCGCGCCGTGAACGGGCCTGAGCCAGGTCAAGCCCCAGGCGGCATTGAGGTAGCACGCGGCGCCAAGCCCGCCGAGCACGCAGTGCGACACGCCCGCGGCAATGTAGCTGATGCGCCGCACGACAACGTAGGTGCCCACGGTGCCGCAGCAGAGGCTGACCAGCAGCGCGGCGAAAAGCGCGTTGCGCGCAAGCGGATGGGAGAGCGCGGCCTGCCAGAAATCAAGCATCGGACGCCCCCCCGGAGACCGCGCCCGGCGCCAGCGCAAAGCCCGTGATGTGCCGCATCAGGTCCTCGTCGAGCCGGTCCGTGGCCGGGTGCGCGTGCACGTGCCGGTTCACGCAGTAGATCGAATCCAGGAACCGCGACGCCACCGCCGCGGTGTGCGTCACCAGCAGGATCGTCATGCGCCCACGCAGCCCCTCCAGCACGCGCGAGATCGCATCCTCCGCCGTGGCGTCCACGTTCGAGGTGGGCTCGTCGAGCAGCAGGATTTCGGGGCCGGTGACCAGTCCGCGCGCGACGAGCACGCGCTGGCGCTGGCCGCCGGAAAGGCTGTTGAACCAGCGCGGGCCAAAACCGTCGAGACCCACGGCATGCAGCGCCTCCGCCGAGCGCTCCCGCGCGCGCTGGCGTGAAGTGCAGGCACCGCCGAGGCAGCCCATGCGCACCACCTCCTCCACGCGCACCGGAAACAGCGGGTCGCAGGCGAAATGCTGCGGCACGTAGCCGATGCGCTCGCGCGCCCGCACGGGATCGGCACCCAGCACGCGCACCGTGCCGTGCGTCGGGCGGAGCAGCCCAAGCACCAGCCGGAACAGCGTCGTCTTGCCGCCGCCGTTGGGACCGACAATGGTGACAAACGCGCCGCGGTCCACGCGCATGTCCACCGCCTCCAGCACGGGACAGCGCGCGTCGTAGCCAAAGCCCACCCCGGCCAGTTCTATCGCCGGTGTGGTCATCGCAGGTGCTCCGCCAGCGTGTGCGCGATGCGCAGCAGATTCTCCGGATAGTCCGCGGCAAGATCGTCCAGCGTGGCCAGCGGCAGCCCGGCCGATTCGGCCAGCGCCTTCGCCTCGGCGGTGGAGTACTGCGGCTGGACAAACAGCGCGCGCGCGCCGCTGTTCTTGATTGCCTCAGCCAGTTCGCTGAGCCGCCGCGCGCCGGGCGCCTTGCCCTCGTATTCCACCGCCATCTGTTTCAGTCCGTAACGGTCCGCCAGGTAGCCGAACGCGGGATGAAACACAAAGAATTCGCGGTCCTTCACCGAAGCGAGCAACCCGCCCACCTGCGCGTGCAGCGCGTCCAGTTCCGCGTCCAGCGCCTGCCGGTTCGCCGCAAAACGTTGCGCCTTGCCCGGCGCGGCCCCGGCCAACGCCGTCTCCGCCGTGGCCGCCATGGCCTTCATCAGCACCGGGTCGAGCCACACATGCGGGTCGCCTGCCCCGTGGACATGCTCCCCGTGCTCCGCTTCGTGCTGGCACGCCTCCGACCGCAGTGTCAGTCCTTCGCGCAAATCCACAACCGAAAGTTCCGGAAACATGGCCTTCAGCTTTTCCACCAGCGGCGCCTCAAAGGGCAGACCCAGGAATCCATACACCTTTGCCCGGCCCAGATCCTCCATCTGCCGCGGCAGCACCTGCCATGTCTCCGCCGACTGGCCCGGCGGCACCAGCACGGACACACGCGCGTCCTGTCCGCCCACGCGGCCCATCAGCCAGCCCACCGGCGCAATCGGCACCACCACTTCCATCG
>CALDSM010000528.1 GCA_937923585.1 uncultured bacterium | reverse complement strand
GGCATACGATCACTGATCGTGACTGGAGTTCAGACGTGTGCTCTTCCGATCTCCATCTACGGCCAGTTCCTGCTGGTGGTTCCCGTGCTATTCATCGGGCTGGGACAGTGGATACTTATAGACGTACGCAGCGCGCTCATCCCCACGGACGCTGGGCTGGACATCCTGTGGCTCGGACTCTACGACGCCGGGCTAGACCTGATCACCTGCTTCGCCTTCGTCACGCTGTGGCGCGGGTGCATGGTTCACCGTGATCATTCCATGGAGCACCGGGGAAATCCTTTCGATTTTTGAGGGCCTATGCAGTCCAACATCGAGATGCCTTATGGGCGAAAGACCCTCCTCGCCGCCCTGCCGCGCGATACCGGTGTCTTTTCGCTGGACATTGCCCCCACTCTGGCCATGGCTGATCCGGCGACTGCCCTGCGCACGGCACTGCGACACCCCATCGGCATGGATGAGGGTGCATTGAAAGGCATCCACCGCGGGGAGCGCGTGGCTATTGTACTGTCCGACTCCTTCCGGCGCACGGGCGTGGCAGAGTTACTGCCGGTGCTCGTCGAGGAGGTGCTTAGACGGGGTGTCCGCGAGAAGGATATCTGCTTCCTGGTCGCAACAGGGGTCCACCGCCCCCCCACCCCGGAAGAATTGCGCAGCATCATGGGCGCGGAAATCCATGCGCGGTATGCACCCCAATGCTTCGCGCATGCCGCGGACGACGGGGACGGGCTCCTCTTTGTGGGCAACACCTCCCGCAGAACGCCGGTCTGGCTCAACCGCCGCCTGCTTGAAGCGGACCGGGTCATCCTGACAGGCACGGTGGTCATGCATTATTTCGCCGGTTTCGGCGGCGGCCGCAAGTCCATCGTTCCCGGCCTTGCGGGCGAGCAGACAATCGCAGCGAACCACTCGCTCAACCTGCACCGCACGGAGGACCAACTTAACCCGGATGTGCAAATCGGCCGTGTTGACGGCAACCCAGTGGCGGAAGACATGGCCGAGGCCGCCAGTTTCGCCCCGGTGGAATTCATCGTGAACACGGTGCTGAACCGCGAGGGCCGCATCGCCGGACTCTTTGTGGGGGACCGGCACGCCGCCCACGAGGCCGCGTGCCGCTTTGCGGCGGGAATGTACCAGGTTTCTCTCCCCCATGCCGCCGACCTTGTCATCGCCTCCGCCGGATCGGCCAACAATTTTGTTCAAAGCCACAAGGCGCTCTTCAACGCGCACCAGGCCATGAAACCGGGCGGCAAAATTGTCTTTGTGGCTCCCTGCCAGGAAGGGCTGGGCGCCGCCGGATTTCGGGAGTGGCTGGGACTGGGAACGCGCGAAGCCGTTATCGGCCGCTTGCGCAGGCATGCCGAAATTAATGGCCAGACGGCACTCTCTACCCTGGAGAAGGCCCCGAACACCGTAATGGTGACGGACATGGATGAAGCCGCAGTGCGACTGACCGGCGCGCGCAAGGCCCCTTCCCTGCAAACGGCCGTGGACCTTTGTCTGGCTGAATTGGCCCAGGCGGGTGTGCGCGAACCGCGTGTCTGTCTCATGCCGTCGGCTTCATACACCGTGCCCGTGAGAAAGCAGTAAGGCACACCGACCGGCACGGACGGACACAAGATCGGAAGAGCGTCGTGTAGGGAAAGAGTGTAGATCTCGGTGGTCG
>CALDSM010000527.1 GCA_937923585.1 uncultured bacterium | reverse complement strand
GTGCTGTCGGGAATGTCGCTGACGTACTGGGCCAGCGTAAACGGGGCGATCTCGAGACCGTCGTATCCCACACTGCGCACATAGTCAATGGTGCGCTCCATGCTGTTCCATTCTTTGAATATCTCATTGCAGATTCCGAATTTCACCGGGTGGCCTGGCTCCTTTCCGTGGAAGCAATTCCCCTTTCGTGATCGTACACCCACACCCGGTTTCCGCCCGAGCGTTTCGCCCCGTACATCATCTCATCGGCCAGCCGGATGAATGCCTGCGCGTTCATGTCCTCGCGGTAGGTAATCAGGCCGACACTGAGCGCGCAGCCGTCGAACCCGCGCATCTCGAAGGTCGCCCGGATGCGCTCGGCCACCCGGAACGCCTGCTCCTCATCCGTTTCCGGCAGAATAATCGTGAATTCGTCCCCGCCGTAGCGGAAACCGGTGTCAACGCAGTCCCGCGTGCATTCGCGCACCACATCGCCGATGGCGCGCAGAACCTCGTCCCCGGCGAGGTGCCCGAACCGATCATTGTAATTCTTGAAACGGTCCACGTCGAAAAGCACCAGCGAAAGGGGACGCCCCTGGCGGTGCGCCCGTTCGATCTCCATCTCCAGCCGCTGGTAGAAATGGCGCTGGTTGTACAGATCCGTCAGGCTGTCCTTGATGGTCATTTCCTTGAGTTCAGACTCAAGCAGCTTCTGCTGGGTGATGTCCCGGCAAATCGCCAGCGTGGAGAGGATCTTGCCGTTGTCGCCGCGCACCCTTGAGACCGAGACCATCACGGGGATGACACGGCCATCCCGCGCCACAAGGCTTGTCTCGTGGTTGCGAATCGGTCCGCTGTCCAGTTCGGCGCTGAGCGTTTCCAGTTCCTCCTCCCCGCCGGGAAGCACTTGGGTGATGGACCGCCCGATAAGATCGCCCGCGGCGTATCCGAGCATTTCCTCGGCGCCGCGGTTGACATAGGTGACGGTGAAATCGAGGCTGATGGTCAGCACCGTGTCAACGGAACTGTTGAGAAGGTTCTCAAGGTACTCCTTGGTGGCCCTCAGTTCCGCCGTTGCCCCCCGGACACGGTCCTCAAGGAGAAGCTGGTATGCGCGGTTCTCCATGAGCAGGCGCCGCCGTTCCAGCGATTTCTCCACCGCAAAAGCCAGTGCGCTCAGGTGAAACGGCTTGAAGAGGAAATCGTAGGCGCCCAGGCGCATCGCCTCAATGGCGCTGGTCACATCCATCGCCGCCGTGGTAATGAGAATGCCCAGATTTTCATCAAGGGCCGATGCGCGGCGAATCAGTTCAAGCCCCGACATGCCCGGAAGTTCCAGATCCATAATCAGGAGCGAGAAGTGGTCCCACTCCAGGAACTCCAGCGCCTCCTTGGGGCTGTACATAACCTCGCAGTCAATCCCCTCCTCAACGAGGTACTGGCGGACCACCTCAACGGCGCCCGCTTCCGCATCCACGATGAGAATTCGATCCGGCAAAGCCATGCCTCAGCGCGGCTCCGGCAGGGGATACGGCAGCATTGCCACTCCCCGGCCCCAAGTTTTTACGTTTGCACTCATTTCAGCCCTAGAACCTTGCCCGTCCTGTCTGTGACGCTCTTTGAGCGAACTTCCCATGGAAACCGGCAGCCCCACCGGAGTCCATTTCGTTTAAAGCCTACAAATATTTAAACGCCGCAATCACGGCTATAACAGACCCGATGGTAAAACCTATCTCCAGTTTGCCCGGCAGTTTGTCCTTGTCGAACTCTTTGGTGGCCAGACCATCCTGGTTCGCCAGTTTCTGGTCTGCCGACATGTCCACTCCGGCGGCGCCGGTAGCCTTGTCCATGGAACCTGCCGCCATGGCCTGTCCCGTGAATACTGCCGTTGAACCGACCAGCAATAGACACACTATCCCGGCCAAGACCGTCTTCTTGAACAGCATGGCATACACTCCGTTGCTTTGTACCAACACTTAATTTTACTCTGTAAACTTGGAAAGTGCAATATAGTTGACAAAAGAGCCGCGCCACCGGGGCCGCGGCCAGGGTCTGGAAAGTCCGGGAACGGGAAGGAAGGCATTGGCCTATGTCCGCAAACCGTTGGTTTCAAAATGCTTCTGCATCCCTGGTGACCACATTCGCCATCGGCGCAGCGGTGGGATTCAGTTTATGCTATGCGATCATGGCAGTGCTTGGCGCAGACCGGCCGCCCGTTGCCCAGGTCGCAACGCCCGCCCCCGCGGCGCAGGCGGAAGCCTCGCCTGATGCGAGCGCCGCAGCTCCCATCGCGCCCAAACCGGAGGTCCCCATTCCGGCATCTCCAGCCCCCTCGCCGGTTCCGGCCACACCTGTGCCGACAACGCCGCCTCCCCCGTCAGTCCCTGCACCCGCCACGCAGGAGGAAATGGAGCGGCTCTGGCCGGCGCGACAGATCTTTGTGACGCTTCCCGCGGGATTGATTGACCCTGCATGGGCCGAAATTCTCAAGACCTACCGTCCCGGCGGCATATTCGTAAACGTGCCCGATGCCGCGCATGCGGCCGATGTTTCGGCAACGATCAAACAGGCGAAAGAGATCGTTGGAATCGGGGCAGGTCAGTCCGAAGTGCCGCTGGCCCTGGTGGACCAGGAAGGCGGAACAGGCAACCCCCTTGGGATCAACCCCGCGCCATCTCCCCGCGAACTCGGCGAATCGGGGGATGCCGGAGCCCTGCGTGAGACGGCGCTCCGCTTCGCCGCGGCCGCAAGGGCCGCCGGGGTCGCGGCCATACTGGGCCCCCGGCTCGACCTGGCCACCGCCATGAACGACAACGCCAATCTGTGCTTTGGCTCCTCCTCGGACCAGGTGTCCGACAATGGAATTGCCTTTGCGCGGGCCTTGGCGGAAGGCGGGGTGCTTCCCGTCTTGAGGCATTATCCGGGCACGGGAACGGCGGTACGCACCGCCTCGGGCCCCCCAATCATGGCGGAAACCAACCTGGAGGCCCTTGCGGACATCATGCTGCCTTTCGCCAATGCCGCCGCCGAGCAGCTTCCGGGCATGCTCGTGGGTTGCGTTACCGTGCCGGCGCTGGACAAATCCCAGACCGCCCGTCCCGCCTGCGCCTCGCCGGTGATGGTCCAGGGCATCCTGCGCGACAAGTGGGCCTACCAAGGCGTGGTGCTGGCCGATGTCACCCGGCCGGCGCTGGCCGCACCGGTCGCGTTGGACGTGTTTGTGACCAACGGCCTGGGCGCGGGATGCGATGCGGTGCTGCTGGGACCGCTCGCCCCGGGAGAGTTCGAGCAGATTTGCCGCACACTGGCGGTGGCCCTGCGGGACGGCGCCCTCAACACGGACCGCATGGCCGCGTCACGGGCTCGTCTGGCCTCGTGGAGTCTGGCGCTTAAAATGGAAACCCCCGCCAGCGAAAAGCAGCCGGCAGAAACACAAGTTCCGCCGCCGATCACCGATGCGACACCACCGGTGCCCGCGCCTGCAGAAGCGCCGGAAGCGAAGCCTGCGGAGCCGGTTACGGAAGTTCCCGCCGTACCGGCGACCACACCGGCAGAAGCGCCCGCGGCCAAACCAGCCGCCGAGCCCGAACCGGCACCCCCCGCGAAAGCGCCCGAAGCCGCACCGACGGGCTCGACGGAACATACGATTGCACCCGGCGAAACGCTCAACAGCATCTCCAAGAAATATGGCGTGCCCCTCGCCGAGATCTTGAAACAGAACAATTTGGGGGACGGCAACAACATACAGGCCGGGGCTAAATTGAAGATTCAGGTTCCCCCGGCCGCAGAGGCAGCAGTGCCTGCCCCCGCGTCGGAAACGCCCCCCACGGTGGTTCAGGAAGCGGCCCCTGCCCCTGAAGCGGCTGCCGCCCCCACTCCCCCGGTCACAGAACCGGCCAAGACTGAAGCGGAACCTGCGGAACAACCTGAACCGGCCAAGACCGAAAGCGCGGTTGTCCCGGAGACCAAAGCAGAATCGGACCCGGAAGCAAAGCCAAAGGAAGAGTCTGCGCCCGAGTCCCAGCCCAAGAATGCGCCCGAAGCCAAGCCGGAGACTCCGGAAAAACCGGTTGAACCCACTGTTCCGACCCCGGAATCGCCAACGGTTTCTCCCGAGTCTGCGGCGACACCGGCTCCTCCCCCGGTCGTCGAAGCCAAACCGGCTGAAACGGCTCGCGAACCCGAAAAGGCTGCGCAAACCGAGGGTTCCGGACAGTACGAGATGCATGTCGTGCAGTCGGGAGAGAATCTCTACCGCCTCGGTGTTAACAATGGGACCACCAAGGAGGAGCTGATGCGGTTGAACGGCATAACAGACCCGAGTCTGCTAAAGGTCGGTGCGACGATCAAGATACCCAAGAAGGACGCATCCGGAACGCAACCGGCAGCCACTGCGCTGCCTTTGAAGAAGAAGAAGAAGAATGAAGCGGTCCATTTCTAGGGGCTACCCCAGAACCCTCATTTATCGCTAAACACCCGAGACCTGCAGGATTGAATCGTATCACGGTCATTTCCGCGAAAGCGGGAATCCATGGTTCTGCGCGGGAACTCTGGGTCCCCGCTTTCGCGGGGATGACCGAGTAGGTCTTGAATGAAAGCCGTTGTTTCCAAGATGGGTTATTGGACAGTTTCTAGTGCAGTGAGTCATCCTGATGGCATCTTATCTTGACGCGAGAATGCCGCGAAAAGCAGGTACAGACACGCCTTTCAAACTGCCGAAAGGCGAGTCAGTCCCCGTTTTTCGCTTGTTCTTCTTTGTTTGTTTAAGTGGCATCAACTGCGACTCACTACACTAGGCTAGAAAGCCCGCTCTTGGGCGAACATTGAACGAAGGAACCGATCCCGATGCAGTACCGAAAGCTGGGAAACAGTGACCTGAATGTTCCTGTGATTTCCTTTGGCGCCTGGGCCGCCGGTGGGTGGCTTTGGGGCGGGCCGGACGACGACAACGCCGTGCGCGCCATGGAGTCCGCCATTGACCTGGGCATCACCTGCATTGACACGGCGCCCGCCTACGGCATGGGTCACAGCGAAAGGCTGGTGGGGCGTGCCGTTTACGGCAAGCGGGACCGGGTCGTCATCGCCACGAAATGCGGTCTGCGCTGGGACTGCGCCGATGGCGAGCGCTATTTCGACACCATAGACAACGACGGCAGGCCCCTGACGCTCTACCGAAACCTACGCCCCGAATCCATCCGTTACGAATGCGAGCAGAGCCTGCAACGGATGAACATTGACTGCATTGACCTCTACCAGTGCCACTGGCCCGACAGCACCACACCCATTGATGACACGATGGGTGCGCTGTTGGACCTTCAGATCCAGGGAAAGGTCCGCGCCATCGGCGTGAGCAATTTCACCGCGGACATGATGCGCCAGTGTCTTCAGACCGGTCAGATTGCCAGCGACCAGCCGCCCTACAGCGCGCTGACGCGCGGCGCGGAGGCGGAGGTGCTGCCCTTCTGCCGCGCCAACGGCATCGGCGTGCTGGCCTACAGCCCGCTGGCGCAGGGCTTGCTCACGGGCAAGGTGCCCGTGGACCGCGTGTTCCCCGAGAACGACCTGCGCAGCAAGAAGCCGCTCTTCACCCGCGAGAACCGGGTGAAAGTGGCGGAAATGCTGGAGAAGGTCAAACCCATCGCCGAAGCGCACAACGCCACCCTGGGCCAGGTGTTTCTTGCATGGACCGTTGCCCAGCCCGGCATGACCACCGCCCTCGCCGGCGCCCGGAACGAAGCGCAGGTCATAGAAAACGCCGGTGCCGGCGACCTGGAACTGAGCGACGGGGAACTCGCCACGATTCGCGGTCTCGTGGAGGCGGGCTGGCCGATTCAATAGACCAAGGCACATGCCTATCCGTCATTGCGAGCGAACGAGGCAATCTCGCGTTCGGCATCTCCCCAAGTCCGGGCTTTGATTCCAAGAGAGTGCCGCGGTTCGCTGCCAAGAAGGTGTGGGACAGGCGCCCTCGCCTGTCGGCCCGGGGCGTTCGTTGCGAGTCGACAGCCGAGGGCGGCTGTCCCACATACCGGAACCGGCTTTCTGTGGCGGATCGCCGCCCATGGCGGTCCGAGGCCTGCAATGACGGAGCGTACTGTGGACTGAGAAACGCGGGTAATGGCGGAGTTGTCAATTCCACAACGGCGACGGTTCCGGCAAGTTGGCGCCCACGCGCACACCGGCCACGCCGATCCACGCGAAGGTGGTGTCGGTGTTGCGGTCGGTGAGGCGCAGCCTCACGCGGGTCGGCTTGTCCAC
>CALDSM010000526.1 GCA_937923585.1 uncultured bacterium | reverse complement strand
GTTCAGACGTGTGCTCTTCCGATCTCGGTTCTTGCGCAGTTCGGCCGGTGTCTTGTTGTATTCGTTCGGGTCGAAGGCGGGACGCGTGGCCATGGCCAGGATCGCACCGTCGTGGGGGTCCATCACAATGCCCATGGCCGCCTTGGACTCCGTTTCCACCATGCGCGCGTCCAGCGCCTCCTCCAGATGGCGCTGAATGCCGATGTCAATGGTCAATTGCAGCATCTCGCCGCCGGCGGCCTCGATATAATCCTTTGTTCCCGAGGGAAGCAGCGTGCGGCCGTTGTCGGCCTTGGCGCGAAACACGCCCGGCCTTGACTCCAGGTGCTTGTTGTAGGTTCTCTCCAGGCCCTCGTTGTCCTCGCCCGTGCGGCTCACGAAGCCGAGCAGGTGCGCCGCCGTGTCGTGGTGGGGATAGGTGCGCACCGGTTCCATGACCGCCGAAACGGCGCCGCTGCTCTCGCGCCGAATCTCTTCAATGCCAGCCTCGTCCAGGCCGGAAACCCACCGCTCCAGTATGCTGAACTTGCGCTGCTTCCCGTCCGGTCCGGTGCGTTTGAGTTTTTCGTCAAGCTCCTCGCGGGTCAGGCCAAGCTTGCCGCTGAGATAGTCTGTGAGTATCTCCCGAT
The DNA here is from genome assembly GCA_937923585.1 of uncultured bacterium. Lineage (GTDB taxonomy): Bacteria > Hydrogenedentota > Hydrogenedentia > Hydrogenedentales > CAITNO01 > CAITNO01. The sequence continues at coordinate 5,496 of CALDSM010000526.1, read as the reverse complement.
CCGCGACCGGCTTCTTCCGTCCGTTGGGATTCTTCGTGTCCTCCTGTTTTTCCTCGTTCTCGTCGCCGACAAGACGGGGGTCCACCCACAGGGTGGGAACGAGTTTGTTGGTGGCGAGGACAACCCCGTTGCGGTCGAAGATTTCGCCGCGCGGCTCGGTGAGCTGGATCTCGCCGATATGCAGCTTCTCCTCCTCGGTGAGGAGGTTTCCGGGATTGAGGTGAACCAGGGCCAGCCGCAGCACCACCGCGACAAACGCGGCAATGAAGAAGATGCGCAGCCAGCGCACGCTTCGCTGATGGTTCTGGGTGATGGGGCAGTCCAGCCCCTCCATGGGCGACAGGTCAAGACTGAATCGGCGCTTCTTCATGACAATGCATCCGTTCTGCGCTGGCTGAGTCCCCCGCGCGCCGTTCCATGGCGGCCCGCCCGCCGCGTCTAAAGTCTGGGCAGCAGGTCTTTCATGGATGCGTCGGGGGAATCGAGTTCTGTTATCTGTTCCTTTGGCAGGTCAAGCACGGTGAAATTCGGCGTCGGCCGGCCGGCGGGATGGGCCGCCGCGGCGGTGGCCGGCACAGAAACCGCTTCGGAGGGGGACACGGCCACGAGAACCGCCGGCGCCGCGGCCGGAGGGGGCGCCATGACCGGCAGGGCCACGGCGGGCGCGGTCGGCACGGCCGGATTGGACACCGCCGCGGAGGGCGCGGCGGTTGCCTCCGCCATCTCCAGCGCCCTTTCCTGCGGACGCTCCCGCAGTTCAGGCATCGGCGTGCCGGGACGGGCGATGACCACCTGAATCTGCTGCGGGTCAGGGAGAATCATGTTCAGTTGCCGCATGAGTTCGCCAATCCGGCGAATGTCGGTCCATGCGGACTGGGCGGACCGGGCGGTGTCCAGTTCGCGGACAAGCTGCCTCCGCTGCGCGGCAAGCGCGCCAATCTCATAGTCCGCGTGGCGGGCCTTGATGCTGAGCGACATGTCCGCCGCGATAAACGCGAAGACGGCCAGCAGCGGCGACCAGGCAAGCCACCCGTACAGTGCCCGCCGCACCTCGTTCTTGTTTCGCCTTCTTACCGGAGCCATAGCCTACTCCTCAGCCGCGGCCGTTGCGCGCCGCTCCGCTACCCGCATCTTTGCGCTCTTGGACCGCGGGTTCGACCTTGTCTCATCATCTGACGGCGTGACGGGCCCCGCCACCGGCAGCAGCAGGCGCGGGCCGCGCACCGAGCGCACCCGGCCGTCCCGTTCCAGTTCCCGTTCGGTCCGCGACCACGCGCGGAACGCATCCTTGACGATGCGGTCCTCGCCGGAATGAAACGAAATCACCACGAGCCGGCCGCCGGGGTTCAATGCGTCCACCGCCGATTCCAATCCCCGGCGCAGGCATTCCAGTTCCCGGTTCACCGAGATCCGCACCGCCTGAAACACGGTGCGCACTTCGCCGGGCTCGCCGCGCACGAAATCGAGCGCCTCGCGAACCGCCGCAGCCAGGTCAGCCGTGCGGGTCATGCGCCCCGCTCGCTGGCGTTGCAGGATTGCCTTGGCGATGCGCCGCGCCGGACCCACGTCGCCCAGGCTGCGCAGCGCCTCCGCCAGCGTGTCCTCACCCACCGACGCCAGCCACTCGGCCGCGCTTGGACCCGAACCGGGGTCCATGCGCATGTCAAGGGGGCCGTCCGCTTCCAGGGAGAAGCCCCTGTCCGGCGAGTCAATCTGCATGGATGAAACGCCCGCGTCAATCAAGACGCCGTCCACACCGGCAATGCCCGCATCACGGAGAACCTGATTCAAATCACTGTAGTTGGCGTGCACCACGCACGCCCGGGGAAAAGTCTTGAGCCGTTCCCCCGCCAGCGCCACCGCCGCCGGATCGCGGTCCAGCGCGACCAGCCTGCCTGTGTGGAGGAGCGGCGCAATCAGGGATGAATGGCCGCCCGCACCCGCAGTCGCGTCAACGTAGGTGCCGTCGGGCCGAACCGCCAGCCAGCGGAGCGCCTCCTGTGCCATGACGGGTATATGGAGTGCTCGCGGGTGGGGCAACACTGACCGACTCCCCCGCGCCGGACCCTGCGGTCAGGCGTCAGGCTGCCGCCTGTTTCGTGCAGCCCTGGATCGCCTGAAGCTCCGTCTCGAAGGTGTTGAACACGTGCGACAGGCCCATGAGCCGCAGCAGCCGGCGCATGTAGACGCTCATGCAGGCGAGCTTGAGGTCGCCCTTGACCGCCTGCAGCTGGCCCAGCCGCTCGACGAGCACGCCGACGCCCATGTACGACACGAACGCCACGCCCGCCACATTCAGCACCACATTGGTCCGGCCCTCGTCCAGGCAGGCCATCAGGGCGAGGCGCAGCGCGTTCACGCCCTCCTCGTTGACGTCGCCGTGGACCCTCAGTACCGTGGCGGCACCGCTCTCAAGACGCTCAATGCTAATCATGCTTGCGCTCCTTCCGTGGGTAGCCCTACCCCGTCGCGGAGGCCGCCGAACAGTTCGCCGGCCATCTGCTTGTATGCTGCCGCCTGGCTCTCCTGGAATGCCGTCCAGCCCTTGGCGCTCCAGAGTTCCAGGTGATCATCCACACCCAGTATCACCGCTTCCCGATCAATTCCCGCGTACTGCCGCAACGGGGCGGGAATGTTGAACCGGCCCTGCGCGTCCATGCGCACCACCGCCACACTCCCCAGAAAGAGGCGTCGGAAATCGAGGAGTTTCGGATTCAGCCCTGAGGGCGTCTGCTGTGTCTTGAGCAACTCGTTCCAGCGCGCCGCATGGAAAAGAAACAGCGCACCGTCAAAACCGCGGGTGACATACCACACATCATGGTTCAAGGCCTTCATGAGGGTCTTGAAGTGCAGGGGCACGTTGACCCTGCCTTTCTCATCCACTGCGGTATTTGATTCGCCGTAGTACACAGCCTACAACCCCGATGAATTACCACAAACTTACTACGAAGTGTCTACAAATTACCACGATTTCACCCCATTGTCAACAACTATTTTTCGGTCTCTCGCCCGTTTTTCGCGACAAATTACGGCCAGATTCGGGCCAAACCACCATATATTGTGCTCATATGGAAGGAAAGGTTTTCTTCGCGCCTATATATTGATTTTCTGCCACGCAGAACATTTGACAACGCCCGAAACTCATACAAACCGATGCTAAGCGTCTATTTCGGGCGATTAACTTCAAATGAACCTCCTTCGCAATACACCAATCATCTCAATTTCTTGGTGGGTATCTGTGGTGAATACAGGTGGGAACGGACAGACTGGTGCAAGAGACCGGTCCTGTTCTGCCTCTGGCAACGCCATTGACCGATGGGTTGTGGCCCGGTACAATAGATGCCAACGCTGGCTGTCATTGACTGTGACAGTGCATCTTTATCTGGCCCGGTGTCTGCCGAAAGACGGAGGTCAAGCGCGGTAATGATAAAGAGCGGTAACAGCAGTGCGGGGCTCCCGCGTGAGCGGGGGACACGATGAAACAGGCACGAGTGCAAATGGGGGAAGTGCATTGTTTCAGCGCGCTGGAACAGCGCATTGTGGTCAACGTCGCCACATCCCTCTTCTATGCGGTGAACAACGTTGCTTTTGAACTGGTCGGAAATGCGTCGCACACCAATTGGACGGATGCCCTGAAACGTGCCAAGAAGCGCTTTCGCGCCGCTGATGTTGAGGAGGCAGCGGCCTATCTTGAACGAGAGCGTTTCCTCTACAGTCCGCCAAAGGCTCCCCCCCTCGCCGCCCCTTGCCTGCGCCCGCTGAGCACACTGGAACTCTGCGTGACCCATGCCTGCAACCTGGCCTGCCGCTACTGCTACGGGCGGCACGGAAACTGCCACGATGACACCCCCCTTTACGGAAGTGCGGTTGCGCACATGCCCGTGGAGGTGGCAGTCAAGGCGGTGGACCTCTTCTGGGCGGGTTCGGGCAAACTGAAGGAACTGAACCTGACTTTCTTTGGCGGCGAGCCCTTCCTGAATCTCCCCCTGATGCGCAAGATTGCGGAGTACTGCCGCGCCAAAGAAAAGGACACGGGCAAGAGGATTCATTTCAGCGTCGTGACGAACGGCACGCTGCTGGAGGAGGAGGCGGTCTCGTTTGTGCGGGAGTTCAAGGTCGGCGTGCAGGTCAGCATAGACGGGCCTGCGGCGCTGCATGACCGCAACCGTCCCTTCCGCGACGGCACCGGCAGCTATGACGCCGTGATGGCCGGCGTGCGCCGGTTGCGCGCGGGCCGGAAGACCCGGGTGCCCGCCCGCATCACGGCGGCGCACGGCGCGACGGACAATGTCGGCGTGTTCCGACACCTGATTGACCTCGGCTTTGCGTCGGTCCACATCGAGCCCGCGCTCGGGGGTGGCTGCAACGGGGCCGGACTGACCACCGGCGATGTGGATGAACTGCTGCGGCAGGAGGAGGGGGTTGCCCGGCATTTCTTGGAACTGATTCATTCCGGCCGCTATGCGAACTACCACGGGCTGGTGCGGCACCTGCGCGACACGCGCGTAATCCACGAGCGTCGCCGCCATTACTGCGGCGCGGGCCGGGGGCTCATTTGCGTGTCCAACGAGGGCGAGTTCTACCCATGCCACCGCTTTGTCGGCGTCAAGCAGCATTGCCTGGGCACGGTCGAAACCGGCATCGCACACACGGGGCGCCGCCCCTTTCATACGCTCACGGTGGACACGCGGCCGGGCTGCCGTGACTGCTGGGCGCGCTATTTCTGCGGCGGCGGCTGCTGGAGCCATGCGCACACGGCCCACGGCGGCCTGGAGAAGCCCGACGAGAACGGGGCCTGCCGCCTTCTACGAAGGCAGATCGAGCTGGCCATGGCCGTCAACGCCGCGTTGAACGTGCCGGACCAGGCGATCATCAGCGGCATCTATGACGAAACCACACTACCCCATCTTAAGGCGTAGTCAGGGAGGTTGTCCGCCATGCAAAGACGGCGTTTTCTCCAGCGCTGCGGCGAATTGCTGGTGCTGGTGCTTCCCGGCCTGCGGGCTGTGGCGGATGGACCGCCGCTGCGGCGCGTCAACCTGGTGGCCCCGGCAAAATCACGCGGTTTGGCAAAGCAGTGTGAGGAGGAGGAATGTGTCATTGACGAAGACCTTTGTCCCGACGACCCGGGGTGCATCTGTGACGGCGACACGTGCGCGGGTGATTTGTCATGCGAGAGCGACACGTCAGGCACCTGCGCCACGAGGGACACCTGCACGGCGGACAAGTCCGGCAACTGCGACAACGACTACTGCCTCTCCGATTCCTCCAACGGCTGCACGGGTGACGCCTGCATTTCCGACGCCTCCGGTGCCTGCACCAATGATGCGTGCAGGCAGGACTCGTCCGGAGAGTGCTCCAGCGACCAGTGTACGGCCGATTCCTCCAAGGAATGCACCGGCGACGTGTGCATTTCGGATGCGTCGGGCGAATGCGTTGGCGACCAGTGCACGGCCGGTTCCTCCGGTGGCTGCACGACAGACGAGTGCCTCTCGG
>CALDSM010000525.1 GCA_937923585.1 uncultured bacterium | reverse complement strand
CGAGATCTGATCGTGACTGGAGTTCAGACGTGTGCTCTTCCGATCTTCTCGTGGATGTAGTGTATCTTCTGATGCAACATCTCATCCGTCTGGATGAGTTGCGGGTGATACCCCTCCTGCCAGATCTGGTGCTCGCTCGACTGCTTATGGCGGGCCTTACGGTAGGCGAACTCATCGAGAAGCCATGACCGGCCGGAGCATTCCGCCAAGCGGAGAATTTCCGCAGCCGTATGCCTCTTTAACGACTGCATTACCTGGCCAAGTTCCGGCGCCTCAGCAACCATATGGAAGTGGTTCTCCATGATAACGTAGGCGTAGATCTTGAGGCCCTTATTCTTCCTGCAGAATGCAAACGACTCGACCATCATGTCGAGGGTGTCTCTGCCAATGAGAGCCGGTATCCACGCCACGATGGATGAGGTGAGGAAGTAGATTCCTTCCAAGTCCACGATTTTGTATCGCGACCGCATAGCGCATTATGACTCAACAGACAGGTGCAAGCCAACACAAGCCAAAGCGAAGTGAAACTTCGCGAACAAGTGCGTTCCCAAGTACAACTTGGGAACGAGGTGAACCAGGTGAGAGGCGCTGCGATAAGCGCTATTTCCCCCGCGTGATGGCCTTGCTCCAGTGCTGTCCCCAACCCTGTTGTGTGCGTCCCGCGATGTCCATTCGATCTGCCGTGACACGGACCACCAGAAAATTCCCGTCCTTCGCCTTGCCTGCGATGAACGCGTCCAGGCCGCGCCATTGGAGATGCTGCTGTTCGTGGTTGTGGCCGTTGAAGATCGCGATGACATTGTAGTCTTTGATGGCGGCATAGTAAGCGTCGCGCTCCGGCTCAGTCCACCAGCGTTCCTCACAACTGAATGGGTCGAAACTGTAGTGATGGAAGAGAATGACGGGGCGGCCGCTGTCGCCGACCTGTTGCGCCAGATCGTTCGTCAGGAAACCGAGGCTGTTGTTGGCCGCGCCGGGCCCGCCGGGATAGAGGTTCAGGTTGACGAAGTGGACCCCGCCCCAGTCCCATGAACTGTGCAGGCCGTCGGCAGACAGGCGCAGACCGTCCCGGCGGCGATTCCGTTCCTTGATGCCGTTTGTCACCACAGTGCGGCCGTTGGTGATGTCGTGATTGCCGTAGGCTTCGAAAACGGGGTACTTGATTCGGCCCTCGCCGCCGATGCCGAAGTCGTCGCGGAATCCGTTGCGGCGGTGCAGCAGCCAATAGCCGTTCCAGTTGAAATACTCGCCGGTGTCAGTGAGATCGCCCACAACCAGCACGCCCGCGGGCTCGGCCACGGCACCGCCCATACCCTCCGGCCAGGGTATGCCCGGCAGCGTGTTTATACGGTCAATGCCGGCCTTGTTGGCGGCCTCGTTGTCGTCCCACATGGACTGGCCGTAATGGGTGTCGGCCACGACGAAGAACGTGAAGTCGGTGCCCGGCACTGCGGGCACCCCGAACGGTTTCGGTCCGGCGCAGCCCGCCAACACGAACGCAAACAGCAGAAGGATGGCAGGAAAATGAACGGAGGGACGTTTCATGTCATCGGTTTCCCATCCGTTCCGCCTCTTCCATGGCGATGGACGCCCAGGACCAGAGACGTTTGGGGTCGTAGCGGACCGTGGAGATGTCTTTCATGATGAGCTCAACGTGGCAGTTGCCCTCGGTCTTGTCAAGAAAGCCGCATATGTTCCTTCGGGCCTGTTCCGGGTCCCAAGCGGACTCGGCGAGGATGGCCGGGCTGGGCTTGTGGCTGATGACGTAGTCGCGGCCTATGCCGTCAATGGCGCGCTCGGGTTTGCACCAGGGACTGACAGAAATCTTGCGCAGGTTGGGGATGCGCCGCAGGATGTCCAGTTTGCCGTCGAGCGGTTCGCAGCATCCGTAATAGGTCAGCCCCCAGCGCTGCAGCCAGCGCAGGTCATGGGCGATGGCGAATTCCGAGTGCATTTCCGGCGAGACTTCGGAGAAGGCCTGGGCGTTTGAGCAGCCCCACATGTCATGCGGCTTGACATGCGCAGGGTCATAATCTGCGCCCGGCAGTTGGCTGGTGTAGCCGTATCCGCCGGAGCCGACACGGGTATTGTTGTTGTCCAGTGACAGCAGATTCTGCGCGACGAACTGGTCCAGCTCCGCCATCCACGCATCCACCATGCGGTCCACCGCCGCGTGGACCATGTCGGGCCGGAGGATGAAGTCCTCCATCGCCTCCTGCACGCCCCACCAGCGGATGAGGTAGTCCCACGGCGTGAACCAGATGTGCGTCTGCCCCACTTTCTTCACCGGCAGGATGCCGTTGTACACCTCGCACATGGCGTTATAGCGGATTTCCGTGGCCGCCTCGTTGTGCGTGACCTGCGGCATCTTGATCTTCCCGATGTCGGCCGGTTCTTTGATCTGGATATTGAAATGACGCGACACGATATCATTCGTCTCATCGGTCTTGACCACGTCCACATCCTCGACGATGCCGAAGTCAGTGCTGTGGATGGCGAGCGGACAGGTCAGGAAATCGTCCACCACCATGTCGCCCGGCAGGTGTCTCCACTGGTAAATGGTCCTGCGCAGGTCGCGTTCCTGGTCCCGCGCCCAGGGATGCTCCGTGCGCAGCGTCAGTTCGTCATCCACATTCATCTCGTTCCAGCAGATTTCGTTGATCCAGACCATGGGCCGGACGCTGTCGAGATCGTTGAGCCGGGTCCAGAGTGCAGCCTTTTCCTTGTGAACAGGCAGCGCGGCGATGGCTGCCACCCCGGAGGCGAGGGAGCGGAGGATGTCGGTGTCGCGCTGCGACAGGTGAATGGGTTCCGCGATAGGCGGTGGCGTGTGGTGGCTGGGGTCGTGAAGCATAAGCGAACCTCCGAACGAAGAAGAATGAACCACGGAAAACACGGAAGCACACGGAATTTACGCAACTGCAAGAAGAACAGAACCACTCCGTCATTGCGAGCGAAGCGAAGCAATCTCTTGTAACCACAGCTCGCATCTTAGGGCAAGGTTAACACGAGATTGCTTCGCTTCGCCCGCAATGACAACAGGAAGAATCATGTGTAGTTGCCAAATTCGCGGACGGCATCGAACATGGCCATGACGTTTTCCACGGGGGTTTCTTCGAGAATGGTATCGTGGCTGGCACCGCAGATGTAGCCGCCGCCGGGTTTCATGATGTCGAGCACTTCGCGGGTGGACTGGCGCACCGATTCGGGCGTGCCGTTGATCAGGACATGGTGCGAGTCTATGGCGCCGTTGAACACGATGCGGCCGCCAAAGTCGCGCTTGAGCCCGGCCGGTTCCATGCCGCGGCAGGACGGCTGCACGGCATGGATGGCGTCAATGCCCGATTCGATGAACAGCGGAATGAGTTCGCGCACACCGCCGCAGCAGTGCATCATGACGCCGAGTCCGTAGTCGTGGCCCAGTTTCGCGAGCCGGACCAGATGCGGTTGGATGAACCGCCCAAACAGTTCCGCGCCGAGGAGGGGGCCAGTCTGGCTGCCGAAGTCGTTGCCGATGAAGAAGAGGTCAACCGCTCCGTCGGCCGCCTGAAACACACGCTCGCTCGACGCCGCGTAGTAGTCCACCAGATGGGTGAACAGCGCCTCCACGGCCTCGGGGTCCTCGTACATGCGGAGCATGAGTTCTTCCATACCGAACAGGTCTATGGCGTCGTGCCAGAAGGGCGACCAGTCGCCACCGAGGATGGCATATTCGCCCTTCCAAGCCAGTGCGGTTTCGCGAATAAGGCTGGCGTCCACCCAGTCGGCGCTTGGCCATGGATAGGCATGGATTTCGTCCAGCGTGGCCCCGGCCAGCGGGTGGGTGATGGGTTGTCCGTAGCCGAATCCCTCGCGTTCCACGCCGAACACGGTCCGGTAGACCGACTGCGGGTACTGCAACGGGAAGTCAGGTCCGCAGTAGCCCGCATGGGCCCGGCGGAAATCATCGCCAAAGAACCGGCGCAGCGGCTCGTCGTCCAGCCCCAGTTCAGCCTTGGCCTTGGCCCAGAATTCCGCCGACGCGCCGCACCACACGGGAACCCGGTCCGGTTCCTGGTGGTTGAACGCCGTCAGCACGCGATCCCGTGAACTCAGTCGCAATGGAAGATCTCCTCCAGGTCGGCCCACCACTCGCCCTCTGCCGCGTTGGCGATGGGAACCTGCATCGGCTTGCACACGGCCCACCACTCCTGCGTGGTCGGGTCGGCGGCCATCTTCGCCATGTCGCCGTCGAAGTCGGTGCCGGTGTATTCGAGATAGCTGAACAGGTAATACGCGCCGTCCGGGAACTGCCGCAGGTAGATGGAGTAGTTCTGAATGTGGCAGTCCTTGATCATCTTGAGCACCGAGGGCCACACCGCGGCATGTTCCCGTTTGTAGTCCGCCACCCGGTCCGGTTTCAGCCCGATAATCCAGCCGTAACGTTGCATGCCCGTGGTCTCCTTGTTCGTGTGGTGCCGAAAGCAAACATAGAGTAACGCAACGGGAAACGGGGCTCAAGATGGCGGAGTTTTGGAGAATGCGGCGGCAACGACGCCGCACCTCAGACTAGAGCACCACTGGGATGAATTCGGTCTCTATCTGGTCGCCTTTGCAGTGGAAGACGCGGCAGCCCTTTTCCGTGGTCTTGTCGTGGTTGCCGCGGGTGCCTGCGCAGCAGGCGGTGGTGGTGAAAAGGATGCCGTCGCGGCGCTCTTCCTGGTTGCCGTGGAAATGCCCGGCGGCGGCGAGGCGCAGCGCATGGCCCTGGAACAGTGCCAGCACCTCTTCCGCGTTCTTCACGCGGTAGGACTTTGAGTGCGGGTTGAGCGGGTGATGCAGGAACAGCGCGACGGGCGTGGCGGCTTCGATGGACGACACCTCTTTCTCGAGCCATTCGAGACGGTCCGGCGGAATCGTGACATCGGACGCGAGGCCCTGGCAGGAGTTCAAGCCCAACAGCACCCAGCCGCCATGCTCCCTGCGCCAGTTTGCCGGGCCAAAGGCCTGTTCAAACGCCGACACGCCGTCTTTGTTGGCATCGTGGTTGCCGGGCACGGTGTGGTAGGGCTTCTGGAGCCGGTCCAGACCGGCCTTGGCCAGTGCAAATTCTTCCGGCCGCGCGGCGGTGGTCAGGTCGCCCAGCACTACGGTGAAATCCAAATCGTCCCGGGCGTTCAGCGCCTCCACCATCTTCGCCAGCGCCTTGCCGCCCTCGTCCACCTGAAGGTGCAGATCATTCATGGCGGCAAAGGAGAATCCGGCGGGTTCCGCAATGCCACGGCCTGCCGCAAACCATTCCAGTGCCGTGCCAGTCGCGGCGAGAAACTGCCGCCGGTTGATGCGTGCGGTCATTTCACGAACACCTCGTCGGGATTCAGTTCGGTGACAGGGCCAAAGGCTTTCAGCGCGTCCAGATTGATGCGCTCCTTGTTGCCCACAATCGAAATGAGTTTGGGCCGGCCGGCGATGGCCTCCTTCTGGAAGGCCATGACGGTTTCGATGTCCCCGGCCTTGCTGATGGCGTCGAACCATGCCGGACGGGGGTCTTCCATGATACCACGCCGTTCCCAGCCGAGAACCGTTTCCAGCACCTCGCGGAAGCCGATCTTGCCGGTGCGGTAACTGTTGAGCAGCGCCTCGCGGGCCGCGGCAAAGCGCTCCTCCGAGCGGGGCATGCGGTCGAGCAGTTCCATGAACGCGCCGACCGCCCCGGCGGTCTTGTCGGCCTGCGTCTGGATGACGCCCGTCATCACATTCTGATCGCCCTTGCGGTAGCCGGGGGTATAGCGCGCGGCGGCCACGTAGGCCAATGCCCGCGCCTCGCGCAGTTCCTGGAACACGATGCCGGCCATGCCGTCGGAGAAGTAGCTGTTGTATAGCTGCGCCTCGGGGCTGATGCGCGGATCGTAGGGCGCGCCGCCGAAATCAATCTGCACGTGGGCCTGCGCGGCCTCCTTCTGCATGAAGAACACTTCGCCGGTTTTGGGTGCCGCCACGTTGAGCCGCTTGTAGGGCGGGGGATCATCCAGCAATCCGTGGATGGGATGGTTGGCGCGGACGATGTCGCGCACCTTCGCGGCGTCCAGGGTGCCGGTATAGCACACGTTCTGGCGGCTGCTCACCATGCCGCGGATGACCTGCTGCAATTCCCCCGCGGTGAGCGCGTTGACGCGGTCCGTGGGGAGCATGCGCAGGTAGTAGGAGTCGCTGCCGTAGCGGTGGCGCTCCACAAGCGCCTTGGTCATGGTGGCCTGATCCTTGCGCGAGTCTTCGCGCTGCTGGAGGATGATCGCCTTGAGCTGGTCGAGCGCCTCCGGCGCAACCGAAGGCTTCCAGAGCAGTTCCATGAGCAGCGCGACGGACTTCTCGAAGTTCTCGTCGAGCCCGCTCAGTTCAAACACGGTCTCGTGGTCGGTTGCGTTTACGTTGAACGTGGTGCCCAGTTTGTACCATTCGCGCTGCAGGTCGTCGGTGGACAGCCGTTCGGTGCCCGAGAGCTGCACCAGCCGCACGGCGATGGCGGCCAGTTCGCTCTCGCGCGTGCCCGTTTCGACGCGCAGCGAGAAGCTGAAGAGGTCGTTGATTGGATTCCTGTTCACATAGAAGCTGATGCCGCGCCCATCCTCCCTCTTTTCGTAGTCCCGCCCGGCCTTGATGTACACCGGCTCGATGGGCGGACAGGGGAGATCGAGCGCTTCACGGGCGAATTCGGACTGGCGCGTCGGATCAATGGTGATCTTCGGCAGCACCGGCTTCTCCACGTGCGGCACGTCGCGCTTCTCGTCCGAGCGGTATCCGGCAACGTAACCCGCGCCGAAATACTGGTTGGCCACGCGGATCACATCTTCACGCGTGACGGTCTCCATTCGCTTGACCCGGCCAATGGCATGCTCCCAGGGCTCAAACGCAAGCCAGGCGTTGCACATGCGGTCCACCCGGTTGTCATCCGTTTCGAACCCGGTCTTTTCCATGCGCTTGAAGTCGTTGACGATGGCCGGGATGAGCCAGTCGTCAAACTCGCCCTTCTTGATGTGCTCGATCTGTTCGATCAGCAGCTTCTCCACCTCCTCCAGGCTCTGGCCCGGCTTGGGCATGCCGAAG
>CALDSM010000524.1 GCA_937923585.1 uncultured bacterium | reverse complement strand
GTGAACAATGTTGCGCACGACAACTGGAGGGCATTGGGTGATGTTTTCTCCGAATCGTCTGTTGACGCCCAAGGAGCAGGCATTGTTGCTGGGGGTGGCGCTGGCGGTGCTGGTGGGCTCGGGAGCCATCTACTGGACCTCACGCCACGGCGCGGCGCTCAACACGGCGGCCGCCGCCGCGGAGAAATCCGTACCGGCTCCGGTGAAGCCTGCAACAGCGCCTGCCGGGACAGAACCGGCCGCGGCAACTGCGCAGACAGCACCAGCCATCGCCCCTCCCGCAGCACCGGCGCCACCCGCCGCCATCGCATCTCCCGCCGCCGCACCACCACCCCCGGCGCCCGCGCCGCCCGCGGAAATTGCCGTCGCCGTGCGCGGCGGCGTGCAGCGGCCCGGCCTCTTCCGCCTCCCGCCGGACAGCCGTATCGCCGACCTGATTATGAAGGCGGGCGGCGCAACCGCCGAGGCGGACCTTTCGGAAATCAATCTCGCCGCGAGGCTGATGGACGGGACGACGCTGACCGTGCCGGTGGGGGCCCGCATCACCCGGGAGGACGGCCGCATCTCGGGCCATGGCAGCCAGCACCGCGCGGCGGCCAATCCCGCCGCCTATCTCGCGGGCACGGCCATGCCGGAGGCCACCGGCCCCGCACCCGGCCAAATCGCCGCACCGCCCAAGCGGGCCGATGCGGTCGAACCTGACACCGCCTCAACGGCGGCAACGTCCAAAGGGAAGTCCGCCGCAGGCGGATTGGTCAACCTGAACACGGCCACGCAGGCCGAACTCGAAACACTTCCCGGCATCGGCAAGGTGCTGGCGGGGAATATCATTGGACAGCGTCCCTTCAAGAGTGTGGATGAACTTGACAACGTGCCCGGCATCGGCGAGAAAAGGCTGGAGGCCGTGCGAAATCTAGTCACGGTGGAGTGACCAAACAACGCGGAATGATGTAGGTCAGGCGCCCTCGCCTGACGATTCGTGGATTTTTGTCTTACGCCGACAGCCGAGGGCGGCTGTCCCACATTTTCTGCGAGCGCGCCGTCGCCCGCAATGAAGACGACAACGAGGAGAATCTTCATGATCTCGACCGTGCTCTTGGTGTGCAGTATGGCAGCATTGGCCGCGCCGGCGGACTTTGCCGCGCGGGTGGATACCGTCGCGAAATATGCCGCGCGGCTGGAACTGGACGTCGTGCCGCCCGCGCTGGAGGCGGAGAAGGCCGCCAGGCTCAAGGCGCTGCAGGAGAAGATTGCCGCCGGGGCGGCGGACGAGGAGTCGTTCAAGGCGCTGTACATGGCCTTCGACGAAACGCGCGCGTGGCTGTTGAAGAACGCGCAGGACAAACCCAAACGCGCGGAGGGCGAGTTCTCGGACACGGAAACGGCATGGCGCGTGAAAGCGCCGGAACTCACGCTGTCGTGGAACAAGAAGGATTTCTCCATGACCGTGGAGCCGAACGGACCGGGCTGGAAGTTTCTGCCGTGTGACAACCACGACGTGGAATGGAAGCGGAACCGTTTCTCGCTGACCGATGCGAAACGGCGCGAGGCGGCGGAGTTCTTCACCGGCTACGGCGCGGGGATGTCAGTCACGCTGGGTGATTTCGATACGGTGCCGGGGTTGGAATTTCGAATCACTGCGTTGATTATCGGCAAGGAAATTGTGTTCGACATTGCCGCGAAAGTGCCAGGACCGGGCATGGACATGATGCGCTGGCCGAAGCCTTTGGAGACCGGCGCCTCTATAAACGGCTATGCCGTGATTCCCCGCATGCAGGGCATGCTGTTGCCGGATGACTGGCCGGTGGAAATAAACGCGCAGGACCTGTGCAACTCACGCAGTCTGTACATGCCCTGGTGGGGACAGATCCGCGACGGCAAGGGCGTTCAAGCCATTCTTGAAACCAGCGCAGACGCGGGCGGCGAGTACTACCATCCCAAGGGCGGCCCGACGCGCCTCGGGCCGTGCTGGTATCCCACACTGGGCAGCTTCGGCTACCTGCGCACCATCCGCTACGTGTTCAGCGATAACGCCACGCACGTGACCATGGCCAAGCGTTACCGGCAGCACGTCATTGATCGCGGCGACTTCGTTTCGCTGAGGCAGAAACTCGTGCGCACGCCCGCGCTCGACGAGGTCATCGGACGCCCCGTGGTGCATGTTGGCACGCTGTACCACTTCGTGCCCGAGGCATCGCTGTTCAACAAGGAGAAGATCGAAAACAACTACGGGCTCGTCACCTACGACGAAATTCTCGCCTCGCTGGAAACGCTGAAGGCGAAAGGCATAGACACGGCCTATGTCCATCTCGACGGCTGGGGCTATTACGGCTACGACGACGGCCATCCCGATGTCATCCCCGCGGGCATGGAGCAGGGCGGACTGGAGGGCCTGAAGAAGGTGGCCAACCGCTGCGCCGAAATGGGCTACTTCTTCGCCGTGCATGACCAGTACCGCGACTTCTACCTCAACGCGGCGTCCTTTGATGATCGTCTTGCCGCGACGCATGTGGATGGAACCCGCGAACAGACCAGCACCTGGTGCGGCGGGCCGCAGACGATTCTAAGCCCGCGCTTTGCCGCGGACTACGTCCGCCGTAACCACGACTGGTTCGCCTCGCACGACGTGCGCGTGCGCGGCGCCTATCTGGACGTGTTCTCCGTGGTGCCGCTGGAGGAAAGCAACCAGCCCACGCAGCCCGTCACCCGCACCCAGTGCGCCGAATACCGGCGCGACTGCTTCGACGTGCTGCTGGCGCGCGGCTACGTGGTCAGCTCAGAAGAGCCAACCGACTACCTCGCCAAGACCATCGAGTTGGTCCACCACGGCCCCTATCCGACATTGCCCAACATCGGCGGCGGCGACGCCTGCGGCATTCCCGTGCCGCTGTTCAATCTCGTTTACCACGACAGCCTGATGACCCCCTGGGACATGGGCGAGGACGGCGGCTGGGGCATTCCCAACGGCGACGCCGGCCGCATTCACTGCGTGCTCAACGCGGGCATGCCCTATGTGGGCCCCGGTGCCGACGAAAAGGCCATCGCGCACACGAAAGAAGCCGCCGAATTGCAGAAGCGCCTCGCCTTCGCCGAGATGACCAACCACGAGTTCCTCGACGCGACGCGCAGGCAGCAGCGCAGCACCTTCAGCGACGGCACCACGGTCACGGTGGACTTCAGCGCAAAGCGCTACGAGATCAAATATCCGGAGAAATAGGCGCGCCTCCGCAGCCATGACAGGGAAACGCAAGACCCGATGCCGTACCGTAGACGCGGCATCCTGCCGCGTTCCTCTTGCGCCAAGGTGAGTTACGGAAAGAAAGAGGCTGGAGGCCTCTTCTACGTTAGGCGCGCTTGCTCTTCTTCCCAGACTCGGAGAGGACGTACTTCTTGGCCAGCGCCGTGTATTCGCGCACCTGGTCCTTGCACCAGGCCGCGTCGCGGCCCAGTTCCGCCGCGAGCAGTTCGGCGGCCTTCGGGGCCGCCTCAATGCTGGCGCGGGCATCCAGCAGCAGCGCGCGGGTTCGGCGGGCCAGTGCGTCCTCAACGGTGCGCGACATTTCGTTGCGAGCGCCCCACACGATCTCGCCCGCGAGCACCGGCAGGCGCGGGTGCAGCGGCTGGTCCCAGCCCTTCTGCTCGCGCATCAGGTTCTGCAGCGCCAGCGCGTCGGACCCGTAGGAGGCCAGCGGGCCGAAGGATTCGGAATCGGTGTTGTAACCGTGGATGTGCAGTTGTTTCGTGGGGCAGGGCCGGGGCTCAAGGCCACCTATGGACACGGCGTGGTCCACCGTGTCTTCGGCCATGCGGCGGTAGGTGGTCCACTTGCCGCCGGTGATGGTGACCAGTCCCGTGCGGGACACGTGCAGCGTGTGGTCGCGCGAGAGCGCGGCGGTGGTGGCGCCGCCCGAATCCACCAGCGGTCGTATGCCCGCGAAAACGCTCAGCACGTCTTCGCGACCGGGGCCGCGCGTCAGATAGCGCGCCGCGTGGGACAGCAGAAACTCGATTTCCTCCTCCAGCGCCGTGGGTTCGTCCAGCACCTCGGGGATGGGCGTGTCTGTCGTGCCGACCACGGTGCGGTCGCGCCAGGGGATGGCGAAGAGCACGCGCCCGTCGTCGGTGTGGGGGACCATGATCGCGTTGCCGCCGGGCAGATAGGCCTGGTCCAGCACAATATGCACGCCCTGGCTCGGGCGCACCATGCGCGGGGCTTCGGGCTCGTCCATGAGCCGCACGGCGTCGGCGAAGGGCCCCGTGGCGTTGACCACGGCCTTTGCCTTGACGGTAAACTCGCGGCCCGATTCGGTGTCGCGCACGACAATGCCCTTCACCACGCCCGCGCGGTGCGAAATCTTCACGGCCTCGGCGTAGTTGAGGCACACCGCGCCGTGTTCGGTCGCCGTGCGCATCAGGTTCGCCACCAGCCGCGTGTCGTCGAACTGGCCGTCGTAGTAGATGACGCCGCCGCGCAGGCCCTTCGTCTCGATGGTCGGGATGCGCTTGATGGTCTCGGCGCGCGACAGATTGCGCGAACGGCCAAAACCCTGTCTTCCCGCCAGCAAATCGTACACGCGCAGGCCGATGCCGTAGAAGGGCGCCTCCCACCACGTGTAGTTGGGCACGATGAAGGGCAGGTCATGGACCAGGTGCGGCGCGTTTTCGCGCATGAGCCCGCGCTCGCGCAGCGCCTCCAGCACCAGCGACACATTGCCCTGCTGCAGGTAGCGCACGCCGCCATGCACCAGCTTGGTGCTGCGGCTCGACGTGCCCTTGCCGTAGTCATACCGCTCCACCAGGACCACCGAATAGCCCCGCGCCGCCGCGTCCACCGCGACGCCCATCCCGGTGGCGCCGCCGCCGATAACGGCCAGGTCCCAGGTCCGGCCGGATTCGGCGGCCCGTTCGAGCATGTCATCACGTTTGGGGATCATGATTTCTTGCCTCCCTTGTCCACGATGCGCGCCACGGCGCGGGCCACGTCCAAACCGGACAGCGCCGCGCCCTCGACCCGGTTGCCCGCAAAGGCGTCACCGGCAAAGAAAAGCGGCGCGCGCCCGTCCACCTCGAAAGAGCCCACCGGCAGAATCGAAGAGGGCACGGAATAGCGCCACTTGTGGCCGCGGCATTCAACAATGTTGCTTTTGAGCAGCGGCCGCGCCGCCGCCTCAAGAATGTGGGCGATGTCCTGCGGATCCTCTTCCACGTGCTCCTCGGAAAAGCGGCGCGAGGCGTGGATGGTCACCGCGACCGCGCCCGGCGAGATGCCTTTGCGCTGGTTGTCGGCGATCCAGGAAATGGGGCCTTCCTCAACGCGCGCGGCGCCGGGGCCGGGCAGGCCGCTGGGGCCGTCCAGCAGCGCCATGGCCGCAAAGCACGGACTGTAGTGAATGACCAGCAGCGGCGACAGCGCCGCGCCGATGCGCCAGGTGTTTTCGTCGTTGATCAGGCGCAGCGCCTGCGGCACCGGCGCGGTGAGCACCAGCACGCCCGCGCGCAGCCGGATGCCGTCCTCCACCTCGATCTGCCAGCAGCCGCGGGCCTCGGTCACGCGCTTCACGCGGTGTTCGCGGCGGATGTCCAGCCCCTCGGCCATGACCCTGGCCATACTGGTCATGCCGTCCGCACCGCAATAGCGCGGGTGCCCCGCCAGTTCGGTCACCTCGCCAATAACGGGAAAGACGCGGGACCACTCCTTGACCGCGCCGCGCTCCATCCATCCGTCCACCAGTTCCTGAAAGGCGGGCTCGCGGACGGTAAAATACTGGGAACCAAGGTCGAAGGTGCCGTCGCCGACACGGCGGGTGGCGCAGCGGCCGCCAATGCCCTTGTTCTTCTCCAGGACAACGCTGTCAAAGCCCATATCCTTGAGCGTCCGGGCCGCCGTCAGGCCGGCCATGCCCGCCCCGACAATAACGATTTGATGCAGCTCAACATCCCATGCGCCCATGGAGTCCGCCAATCCTGGGAAGCGGTGACCGAGTTCCGCTCCGGTAAATGCACAACCGCAGAAAAGAAGCCTGCGGGGGTAACGGTTTGACGATATTGTAGCGCGGCGGCGGGCCGCAGTTACAGCCGCGCTTGTATCATGATTCACGACGGCATGCTATTGGTCCCCCTTTGGGGGGGCAGCCCCGCCGTGGGCGGGGCGGGGGGGTGTTGAGGCTGGCGCACGGCCAACATCCCCCTAAATCCCCCTTCAAAGGGGGACTTCAGATCCGTCCCCGCCGGCTTACCGTTGCCGGGGCTTCCAAAGGTCTATCGGGATGCGCACGCCCTCCGGGCGAAACGGCAGCGACACCTTGCGGCCCGTTCCTGCCGAGTGATAGCCCGCGTATAGCGCTTCCATGACCACGCGGCCGTCCTCACCCGTGGCCTGCGGCTGCTCTTTGCCCCGCACGCAGCGCGCGAAATGGTGCATTTCCTGGGGAAATCCGTAGTTCCACAGTTCCTCAAAGACCGGCCAGGTCCAGCCCTTTGTGGTGGGGGCTTTCTCCACGGCATAGCCGTAACCGTTCTCGCTGTAGGTGGGCAGGGCGTTGCCCATGTGCAGGTCGGCGCAGGTCAGCCCTTCGCTGCCGTGGATCTCGATGCGGTCCTGCATGCCGCCGCGCCGCGCCCAACTGTCCTCGACCAGGCCCGTAGCCCCGTTCGCGAATTCAATGACACAAATGACATCGTCCTCGCCGCGGGTCTTGTCCGCGTGAACGTGCGTCGCCATCTGGCAGTACACGCTTTTGATGGTCGGACGGCCCAGGAACCAGTGGCAGAACGCAATGCCGTGGCAGCCCATGTCCATCAGCACCCCGCCGCCCGACCGCTCCACGTCCCAGAACCAGTCCGCATGGGGGCCGAAATGTTTCTCGCTCTGCTTGACCAGGTACACCTTGCCGAACGCGCCCTGGTCCGCCATTTCTTTGGCCTTGACGTATTTGGGCGTGAAGTAAAGCTCCTCCGCGTACATCAGCAGCACGCCGCGCTGCCGACACGTCTCAATCATGAGGTCCGCCTCCTCCAGCGTCATGCACAGCGGCTTCTCGCAGACCACATGCTTGCCCGCATTCGCGATGTCCACGGTCATCTGCGCGTGCAGGGAATTCGGCGCCGTGATGGTCACCATCTCGATGTCCGGTTCGCGAAGCATGTCCCGGTAATCTGTGAACACCCGCGGGATGCCGTACCGTTCGGCGAGACGCACAGCATGGCCCGGCGTGGGCGAGGCGATGGCGACCACCTCGGCCGCCTCCGGCATGATGCGGAACGACTCCGCATGAATGTCCGCCTCAAACCCGGACCCGATGACCCCCACCTTGACTCGTCCTGCTGCGGCCATGGGCTGTTCTCCCTGTGCGTTGTCTTTGAAGGCCCGAAAACGCATTTAACGCACGGGCAGTTTAGCACCCTGCCGCCGTGCTTTCCCACTGCCGCCCAAGTCCGGTGACGGCCAAGAAGGCGCCCCCGGCCCGTCTTTCGACCGGCCGGGGGAGTTGGGTGGGGAAGGGAGGGTATGTCAGCGCTGTCAGGCGATGTTGACAGCGATCTTGCGGGGCTGTTTCTCGGCCACCTTGGGCAGGTGGATGGTCAGCACGCCGTATTTGATCTCGGCGCGGATCTTCTCCTGATCCACGACCTCACTGAGCTGGAACTGCCGGAAGTAGGGCAGCAGCCGGAACTCCTGCAGGGCCAGATCCTCGGTGCGTCCCGCGGCGGGCCTGGCCTTGATGGTCAGGATGTTCTTCTCCACGCCCACGTCCACCGTGCCGGTTTCCACGCCCGGCAAATCGGCCACCACCACCAGTCCGTCGTTCGTCTCGAAGATGTCCACCGCCGGGGTCAGTGTCCGCGACTCCTCGCGGGTGTCCGGCACATTTGTTTCCGCCTTTGCGGGCATCGTTGTCTCTTTCATTTCAGCCACCTCCAAATCAATTGCTTGTTGTTGATGTTTCCGCGGTTTCGGCTAGGCCACACTGACGGCGATCTGCTTCGGCTTCGCCGCCGCGTGCTTGGGCAGCGTCAGCATGAGCACGCCGTTCTTGTAGTCGGCCTTCACGTTGTCCCCGTCAACCTCCGTCGGCAGGGTCACCATGCGGGTGAAGTTGCCGGCGCCCCGCTCGTTGCGGTGAAACGCCTCGGGCTTGATGTCCGGATTGATGGGCGTCTTCGATCCCGTGATGCGAAGCTGGTCGCGCAGCACCGACACCTCGATGCTCTGCGGGTCCACGCCGGGCACGAGCGCCTCCACGTGGTAACCGTCCTTGTCCTCGGCCAGGTTGATCAGCGGGTACACCCGCGATGCCGCGCCCGGAAACAGGCCTCGCCCAAACACGCGGTGTACCGGTTCATACTGGTCAAATACCCGCTCCATCTCGCGGCGGACGGCTTCCAGG
>CALDSM010000523.1 GCA_937923585.1 uncultured bacterium | reverse complement strand
TATGCCATTCCACGTGGGCAGGGTGGTGGTGGAAACGTGGGCCAGATTGTAGGTGCCCACTGATGACCGGTACGTTGACGTCGTCAGTACCAAAATCCGGTTCTTGCCGGTCGGAGCGGTGTAAGAGCCGCTTTCGTTGGTGCGCGCAGAACTGCTGGCGTACACCTGGGTGGCCGTGCTGGATGCCGTAGGCAGAATCTGCGGCGCGGCAAGGGCCGGTGCGGCCGCGATACCGAACAGGCATGCCGCAACAACCAGCGCGGCGGGCACACGGAAAGCGGATACTCCCTTGGCCCACCCCCCCGCGAACAATACGGAAAGACACACCCAGAACGCACCCTGCTGACGCATGGCTTGACCTCCGTGACTTTGTAACTATGCACACTCACACGGGAACACTGTCCCGGCACCCAACCGGCGTCGCGCGTACCCCTCGACCGCCAGTTTGGCCAATATACAAAGAAACAGCCCGGTTGTCAAGGGAAGAATTTGTGGATTCTGTCGGGCAAATGCTGTCGTGCGGGCAACGGGTGAGACCGGTCACCGCATGTGCCAATGCCGACATTTGGCCAAACGGATGAAATGGCGACGCGGCGCAGCGTGTCACACGTCGCGCGACGAGAGGAGACCGTGGGTCGGAGACGGACTAAAGCAGCATCACGAAGTCCGTTGACCTGGCTATCGCCCCCCTGCGAAGCTCGCCGCGGCAATCGAATACGGTGGCCTGCCAAGACACAGTTCCCTGTGAATCGGGAAAAAAAGGCGGGTGGGCGCGCAGGGACTCGAGCCCTCATCCCCGTTACGGGGAACGGATTTTGGGTCCGTCGTGTATACCAGTTCCCCCACTTGCCCAGAGAGGCTAGTCTCCAGGAAACCTCCTACGCCACAGAAGGTATACCGTGCGGTGTAAAAGGATTGAGGTGCGACCTGCTATCTGCGCGCGTGGCGACCAATGGGGGGTATCTCCCGCTCTCCGGCGACCCCGAGCGGCAGTGCAGGAGACACGGTCACGCGCGGGTGGAGGGACCGGGGACTGGAGAGGCACACCCGCGGCGTTCTCTGGCGTTGTTCCCCCTGTCAAACCGCGGCGGTATCGGGAAGTGCCATCTACATGCCTCATCCGGGTTGACAGTTCGTACAGTTTCTCGTCCACAGATGACGCTTGCTGCCCCAATTCACTCTCGGGTGTATTGACGAAGCCGCCCGCAGACTGACGCTCTCCCGCATCGGCTGTGTCTTGGTAAAGCAAAACCAGCATCGCGGCCGGACGCGCAGCTAGTATGTAGACACGTAAATAACGAAACAATATAATGGCGACCGATCTGACCGCACCCGCAGGAGGATAAGATCATGCGCCAAACAGGTTTGAGGCTGACAGAGGAAGATCGCGGGGCATTGGAAGCGTTTCGGAGCAAGGGCTTGCACATGGCGCGCGAAGTCAACCGAGCCCATATTCTGGCGGCCTTGGACCAAAAGGTTCCAGAGGGCCATATCATGGCCGTGCTGGGCGTGGGCCGCACAGCGGTCTGGCGGACCCGCGCCGCGTATTTGCAGGGCGGACTGGAGTTTGCCCTGCGCGATGAGCCCCGCCCCGGCAAGCCCAAACGATACCAGACAGATGAGGAAGCACAAGTGACGGCGTTGGCGTGCTCTGCGCCGCCCGAGGGGGCCAAGCGCTGGACGGTGGCCTTGCTGACAGAGGCGGCGCGCACCCACGCTCCCATGGCCGGGATTAGCCGGGAGAGCGTGCGCCGCTTTCTAAAAAGAACTGTCTCAAACCCTGGCGGAGAATAATGTGGTGCATCGGGCACGTCACTGCGGAATACCGAGAACGCATGTACAATCTGCTGCAACTGTACAGCCTTCCCACCAGAAGCGGGAGCCCGTGGTGTGCATTGACGAAAAAAGCAAACAGTTGCTCCAGGACAGCCGCGAGCCGTTGCCCCCCAAACCGGGCGCGCCCGCCAAGCTTGATTACAAGTACAAGCGGGCCGGCACCTGCAACCTGTTTGTGGCGGTGGAGCCCAAGGGGCGACGGTGCGTGGTCGAGGTGACGGCACGGCGCGCCAAGACCGACTTCGTTCGCTTTGTCAAAATGCTGCTCGAAGGGGTCTATCGTTACGCGCGCAAAGTCCACCTAGTTCTGGACAATCTCAACACCCATTTCCGCTCCGGTTTCGAGGAGGTCCTGGGGCGCAAGGCGGCGGCCCACCTGCTGCGCCGCGTTGAGTTTCACTACACGCCAAAACCCGCCAGTTGGCTCAATATGGCCGAGATCGAGATCGGCATCCTCGACCGCCAGTGTCTTGACCGCCGCCTGCCGGACGCGGCGAGGATGACTCGCGAGGTCGCCGCCTGGCAACAACGCCGCAACGCGCAACGCCGGGGTATCGAATGGACCTTCACCCCTCAGGGCGCCGACAGGAAACCGGTCCGACATTATGTTTCGTAATTACTGTGTCGTAGTACTGGTGCCGTTCCACGCACACACCGTCCCGCATAATCCCCGCTTCACGGAAGCGGCGGACGAGTTTGAGCACGCGCCGCGCCACGCGCGCCGTGAGCATGTCATGGTTCACCCGGTCGAAGAACTTCTCCAAATCCAGGTCCACCACGATGACATGGCTCCCGTGCACGTGCGTGGATGCCCGTTCCGGGCCTGACGGACGCTCCTTCCCGGACGAAATCCGAAACTGCTCTCCGAAAAGGTCGGGGCCCAAAGCGGTTCGAGCACTTGGAGCAGCGCCTGTTGCGCCACCCGGTCCGCCACCGTTGAAATGCCCAACTGGCGCATTCCCCCGCCCGGTTTGGGTATCTGCACATCCGGTACGGGCTGGGGACGGCAGGTGCCCCACAGCAACTGCACCTCAACTCGCGCCAGTGCGCCGCAAACCAGCACTTCAGGTCCCGGAAAGTCATGCCGTCCGCCCCTGCCGCGCCCTTGTTCCGGCACACTCGGCGCACCGCTTCGCTCAGGTTCGCAAGACTCGCAACCCATTCCATCAGGTCTTGCGTCAAGGTTCGCTTCTTCTCCGCCGCCGGGGACAGTTGCCGCTCCTCGGACGCCTCAGTTCCGGTGCCGCCGCCACCAAATGCGCCGTGGCTGACCGCGTCCAGCGGAAACTCCATCTGGCACCCGGCCACTTGCGGCCGCTCCATGTCCCGCGCGACGCGCAATGCGGCTCCTTGAATGAACGATTCGGCACTTCTCCGCCAAAGGCGGTTGCTATACTGTGGCCTCTGCTGACTTCTGCCCGTCCGTCGAACAACGTCCCCAGTACCCCAGTCCGGTTCCTCCGGACAGACGCACAGGTCTCCCAGGGTAAGAGGCGACTCTTTCCGCCGGGCCTCGCCGGATTTGCCAAAGTGCGCGTCCGAATGGTTGTTGGGCGTCGCCATCCATCGCTGGCTTACCCCACCACCCCGGCCTCATATCCGGGTTCTGTTTGCCGAGTCCGGTTTTTGCGTTCAGCTTCCTTCGGACCACGCCCAGCGGCGACGCCCTTGCTCTTGGCAAGCAGTTCCCACCATAAGGGCCTGCTGGGGATTCGCACCCCCTGGATTCGTGCCATGCTTGGCACAAGAGGCTGGCCCCCCGCCACTGGGGCGGGGGGCCGCACTCAAGTCAGTCTCAAAGGCCTGTGTCCGCCTGCGGCGGAATCAGACCCGTCTTACGGGTCAATTGACGCTGAACGCGCCGTTGCTCGTGTCAAGATACGTCGTCGGGTAGGTCAGGGACACAATCTGGATCGTGTAGTTGCTGCCCAACGCCTGACCCGCAGGCACGGCCCACGTCCACGTGCCGGCAGACATTGCAACACTGCTCGCCAGCGTGGTGCGCGCCGTGCCTTTCCACAGGTAGATGCGCACGTTGCCCGGCAGCGAGTGCGATGTCCATGTGATCGCATGCGAGGTGCCTTGCGTCCAGGTTTCGCCGCCGTTCGGCGAGGTCACTGTCAGCGAGGGCGCCGCATCGCCCACATAGAAGTACGCGTCGCTGTAGTCCTCGTATTCCGGCACCGCCATGGACTGGATATAGATCCTATAGTCCGGACCAAGGGTGGTCGGAACCGTCCACGTGACGCCCGTCGCACCGCCCGACGCCGGAAGCTCGGCAATCAATGCACCGCGCGCCGTCCCGACGTACGGGTATATGCGCACATTGCCAATGACCGCGTTCGACGACCACGTAATCTGCTTCGTCGATCCGGGCGTCAGCACCTCGCCGCCGTTCGGCGATGTCAGCGCCAGCGACCGCGCGTAGGCGTTGATCGAGAAGTAGTAGTCGTTGTAGTCGTGCAGCAGCGGGTCCACGATCGGCAGCACGCGGATGCGGTAGTAGTCGCTGATCGCCTGGCCCGCCGGAATCG
>CALDSM010000522.1 GCA_937923585.1 uncultured bacterium | reverse complement strand
CACAACCATGCAAAACAGCCTGCGCAACACCACCTGCCATCACCAACATCGTACCACAGCCCCACTGGGAGCGCCCGTCACTCCCGCCGGCATGTCCCCTTCCGTACCGCAGGCGTCTCGCCTGCCTTGTCATTCCGCCACCGCCCTCAGCGCCTCCGCAGGCTTCAGGTCCGGCCCAATCTGTCCCAGCGCGCCCGATGCCGCCGTGGCGGCCGCCCGGCCAAACGCCTCATAGAACGCGTTCTTCTCCGCCACGGAGGCAAAGCTGTGTTCCGCCCACGGGCTCAGGTAACCCATGCCCGCACGCGCCTGCAAGAGCGTGTGTCCGTGCAGCAGCCATGCGCCTGCCAGGAATACCCCGTGCAACGGCGCCATCTCCGGCGCCGCGAAATCGTCCACAAAACGCTGCCCGTGGGCGTTCATCTCCGTCCCAACGAAGATGGGCAGGTCCCGCGCCTTCGCCCTCTCGACGAAGTCGTACAGCTTCGCCACCTTCACTTGCTTCACCTCCGGGTCCTTGATGTTCCAGTTCCGGTCCGGGATGATGTTCACCGCCGCCACGCCGCCCGCCTGCATCACATCGAGCAGTTCATTCATGCACTGCTCGCCCGACGAGGTGCCGTCGAGAAATGCGAACACCGGAATCGCGCCGTTGGCCAGCGCAAACTGGTTCACCTGGTCCGCCGTCGGAAAGTCCTCACCCTTCGCCTCGGCATAACCCACGCCCCCCTTCTTCATCGTCTTCGCGCGAATTACCCCCTGAAACACCGGCGCATTGTCCAAATCCTTCTTCACCGCCTCCGCATCCATCTCCAGCCTTGCTGCCCAGAACGCCGCCCGCCGCTCCCGGTCCGGATAATTCTTCTCCGCCTTCGCATAATACGCCGCGCACACATGGCGCTCCGTCGCATTGCCCGCGGGCGTCAGCGGCAGCACGTCCTTCGCGTAGTCCAGCGTGATCTCGCCCAGCAGCGTGTTCACCCGCTCCACGATCCGCTCCGTCCGCGCGCCCGCCTGCGCCCGCAAACTGGCCGCCACCGCGGGCTCCGCCACCGTCCCCGGCACAAAGCCCATGCCCATGTGGTAGCTGATCCCCGGCTCGCCCGGCGAGTTGATTTCCCGGTCCGCGAACGCCGGCACAAACACCCGCGTCTCCATCCCCGCACCGCAGGGCATGCACGCCAGCCGGCACGCCTCCTGAAACTCGCCCAAGCCGTCCAGCACGTCAAAGTCCACCAGGCCCATCGCCATGAGCCCCTGCTTCATCCCCCGCCACACCAGCCCCGTCGGCGAATACCCGTACCCGTTAAAAGAGAAGAACGAGTGGCAGTGCAGGTTAAACGACCCGCCCCGGACGGGCAGTTTCACCTCCCCCGTCTTCGCCCGCTCCAGCAGCGCCACCAATGCCTGCCGGCGCACGTCGGCGTTAAAGTCGTCCAGCAATGCTTCCAGTTGTTCAACCGTCTCGGCCATTAGAGTAACCTCCACTCAGCAAAATGTCCTGATTGCATTCTCGTCGTTCTCGTTCGTCATCCTCGTTCCCAAGTTGCACTTGGGAACGCACTTGCCCGCGAAGTTGCACTTCGCCCCTGTTACACTTTACTTCACCGCCTCCCCGTTGAACACCACCTTCAGCCCCTCCAGCGAATCGTTGCGCGCAAACCGCAGTTCCACGCCCGCCGGTGCCTTGGCGTCCACCGTCACCGTGTCGCCCGCGCGCTTCCATTCGACCGCCACCGGGCCCTTGATGCTCGCACTCACGCCTTTGGCCCAGTCCAGGCCGTTAAGCCGCGGGCTGATGCGGCACTTCGCGCCGCCGGCCGCCTCGGGCACAATGCCCAGGATGATACGGTTCAGGTAGGTCACCGGCGCCGAGGACCATGCGTGGCAGTGGCTGCGCGTCGGGAAGCCCTTGCTGCCCGTCGTGCCGCGCGCAAAGGTCTCCCACACCGTCGTCGCATCCATGTCGAGCATGGGCTGGTAGTCGCGGTAGATGGCCTTGATGATCTCGTCGGACCGGCCCATCTTTTCGAGCGCCTCAAAAAGGTACAGGATCGCGAACGGAGAACCCACCGGCGTCACGCCCTCGGGCGGATTCATCACCCAGTCGAGCACCTTGGCGCGGCGGTCATCGGGCACGATGTCATACAGCAGCCCCAGAAATCCCGTGTGCAGGCTCGTCTTCTCGCTGATCTTGCCGTCATTGTGAACGCTGTCCGGATAGGCGCCCTTCTGGTCGTCCCACAGCGCGTTGATCCCGTCCATCAGCTTCTTCCGGTAGTCGCCGAGCCAGGCCAGATCCGTGTTGTTCTTGAGGATGGCCGCCGACTTGATTGCCGCGTCGCACGCGCCCACGGCGAACATGCTGCAGTGGAGCACCGTGTTGTGGCCGTCGTCAATGCCGCTCCAGTCGAACATGTTCCAGAAGGGCCCGCTGAACAGGCCGCGGCTGTCGCTGAACTGCTCCGCGCCCTTCAGGTTCTTGATCATGTACGGGTAGGCCCACGCCAGGAAATCGGTGTCGCCCGAGTATTCGTAGTTGTCCCACACGCTGATCCCCCACAGGAAACTCCACGCGGGCAGCAGGATCTGCCAGGTCGAGGGCGTCTGGCACAGCGTAATCGGGTAATGGTCGAGCGAGTACGCGGTCAGTTTTATGCAGCGCTTTGCCAGGTCGTCGCTGCCATACGTCGTGTAGCCGAACACGGACTCGTTGCGCGCGTCGCCCACCCAGTGTGTCTGCTCGTAGAGCGGGCAGTCGGTGAAACTGTCCTCCATGCACAGTTTGAGCGTCCGCGCGGAGATCTCCCATATTTTGTCCAGGCGCGGGTCGCTGCACGCAAACTGGCCAATGGGCTGCACGGGATAGGTGGACTCGATGAGCCGAAACGCGCGCAGCGTCGCGGGCTTGGTCTGGTTGCGCAGCGTCATGAAGATGAACCGTCCAGACCGGCGCATGAGACTCGTAAACGTGTTTTCACCCTCCCGGCAGACGTAGCGCATTGTGTTCTTGTAGCGTTCCGTGTGCTGAACGCGCCCCTTCGGCGTGATGTACTCCACGCCCGACAGGTCCACCGCCAGCCCCGCCTCGCCGTCAATCACGAACTCCCAGTGGCCCACATTCTGCTCGCCCAGGTCATAGCACAGTTCCACATCGCCGTCGGCGCTCGGCTGCACCGTCACCGCGCCCTCACCCTTCACCACCGCGTCGGCGTTTTCCACCGCGGGCTTCGCATCCTTCACCGGCTTGCGGTTCTCAAACAAAAAGTGCGGTGACTCAGTCCATTCGCCCTTGCCCACAATCTTCGCCGCGCCGCCGAGCCGTTCCTTGAACGCCGCCAAAGTGCCGCTGTTCTGCGCGTGGTCCTGCGCCAGCCCGTCCAGCCGCGCCTCCACGGCCTTGCGGTCCGCGTCCGGCATCAGCTTCCATTCTGTGTCGCCACAGGCGAACTTGCCGCCCTCGAAGGGTGCGAAGCACCACGGCGTTTCGGCGCTGTCGTTCATCGGGTTGCGCAGCGTCATCGGTGCGCTGCACTTGACGCTTAGGTCGGTGTTGTGCCGCCAGTGCCCGAAGTATTCGGAGAGCACGATCAGCACGAAGTGTTTGCCCTTTTCCAGCGTGGCCCGTCCGTTCTTGGCCGGCACCCCGTCAACCACAACATTGTTCCCGTCCGCATCCACAACGAGATCGCCGCCCTGGGAAAGGTCGGCCACGGTCACGAATGCGCCGGTAATGGCCACGTTGTTGTTCGCCCACACCACGCCGCCGTAAATCCACGGCGCGGTCGGGAACGAGAAGGTCTGCCATGGCGAGCGCTCCACCACGGACGCACCGTGAAACGCCTTGAACGCGAACGGTTTGCGCGTGAGCAGCGGGCAGTCGCGCGGTTCAAGGTTCTTCCAGGGACCCTCCGCGGCCGCATAACGCACAACGGCCGGGGCAAAGCCCGCATCGCCCGCCGGCGCGTTGCGCGCGTCAAATATCTCAGACGGCCCCATCTGCACCGACTGTTTCGGCGCGGCCTTGGCCCATCCCGAAGCGTCGCGCACCTCCCAGGTGCCGTCCGACACCACCCGCACCGCCTTGCCGCCGCCCTTGGGCGTCACATCCAACTGCGCCAGCAGCCCCGCCTCCAGCGGAATCTGGTGGAAGGTGCCGATGCCGAAGAACTTCGCCACCACGCGAATCTCGTTCTTCCCCGCCTTCAACTGCGGCGTCACATCAACCGCGTCGTACTGAAAATGCTCCGGCCAAGCCCGGCCCGGGCCGTCGTTTACCCATGCGCCGTTCACATAGACCCGGTAATACGAGTCCGCCGTGATGCGCAGCGTCGCAGTGCCCGGTTCGGGCAGGTCGAAGACCTTGCGCGCCTCAATGGTGTCGTTATACCCGTCGTATTTGTCCCGCGCCGCCCATATCCACGACGCCGTCCAGTCCGGCTTGTCCATAATGGCCTGATCCTTGGTTCCCGTTTGTGCGGACGAGCACGGCGCCGCCGCGAAAAGAACTGCAATCACCAGCGCGCCGCACACCGCCGCGCCCGCTCTGCGAAGGGAAAGAGACATTGGAAAGGTGCTCCCGCGTGTTGTTCCCCGGCTGCGCCGCCCATGCGGCGCACGGGAAAACAAAAGTCTAGCGAACCAGCCCCCGCCGGTCAACCTGCCTGCGGTTCGCACTTGCAACAATGGGATGTTATTATATCAACGTGCTCCGGCGCGCGGGCTACCGGGCGGGGAGGGCACATCGGTCAGATCTGCATTGGGGCGAAAATGGCGTTACAGAATCTCCGGTGTAAGGCGCACGATGCCGTGCTGAGGCTGCGGAGCCGGATTGTTCAGGCGCCCGGGGAAACCGAAGGGCCGGAAGCGCACCGCCGGGCGGGACTGTTCAACCGGATTCTCGCGGCGGCCTATCTGCTCGTCGTTGCGGCCCTGCTTGTGCAGGCCTTCCGTCCGGGCCTTATTCCCGGCGGAAGTCTCATTGTCAAGCTGGCCCTGCCCGCGCTGTTTGCGGTGGTTTTCGCCTACTGGCTGAACGGCGCGGGCAAGTCGCGGTTCGCGGCGTTCGTCCTGGCGCTGATCATGTCGGTGTGCATCATCTGTTTCGCCGCGTTCCACCGCGAGAAGTTCGACCCCTGGCCGCTCATGTACATGTCGCTCCCGCTCGCCCTCGTCAGCATCTACATGCCCGCCGTGGAGGCTGGCTGCTTCCTCCTCACCAACCTGCTCCTGCTGTGCCTGCTGCCCCGCTACTTCCCCCAGGTGAACCTCGCCGACATCCCCTTCGGCTTCTACATCGTGATGGGTGGCGCCATCATGGTGGTCAAGTTCTACCGCCAACTGCTCGAGGACCTCAACTCGGCCGAACTGAACGAAACGCGCTCGCGCTACCGCCACCTGCTCGAAATGGTCTTCGAGGGCGTCGCCGTCGAGCAGAACGGCCGTATCCTCGAAGCCAACAACG
>CALDSM010000521.1 GCA_937923585.1 uncultured bacterium | reverse complement strand
CGGCATACGAGATCTGATCGTGACTGGGGTTCAGACGTGTGCTCTTCCCATCTGCAGGACGGTCCTTCCGCGCTGGTCAGCCGCACGCTGGACCTGTGGCAAACCGGTATCCCCGGGCTGCCGGGCGTGGGCGAAGCAAAGCCAAGCCGCTGAGCCCATGCCAGAGGGTGGCTCGCAGCGCAGCCCCGAAACTGCGGACGGAATGGATGCGGACTCAAATCACGGAAAACGCCCCGCACGCATCCGGCCCCGATGCCAAGAAGCCAGACACATGCCATGCAATCTGCAATTCCCACCCCATGGTCATGGCCGGCGCACATATAAGCGCTATTCACAGTTATTGGGGGAAGCGGCGCTATTTCTCAATGGTTGTCTCTTTTCTGCGCCTTACACCTGAGACCTTTGTGCTCCGATTCACCACAGCCAGAGAAAGAGCTTGACAGATAGGACACCGAAGATGCCCCAGACCATCATACTTATCATGGGACCCATGAGGTACGACCGGAATACCCCCACCTCCAACGTGCACTCTCGTGGATTCCCCGGAGCATAGTAGACCGCAACTGTGGAGCCTTTCGGGTATTCTCTTACCTTCTCGGAAGCGAATCGTCGGCCTGACGACCCAAGCCCTGGTTTCAAATAGATGTTCTGACTGGTGTGCCTGGAGCCAGCCACTTCGAACGAGTACTTTACCACCGGCGTGTAAACGTGGCTAGGAGCACCTCTGCTGCGATATCCCCCGTTGCCGTAGCTGACAGTCTCATGAACGTAGGAATCCTCGATCCTGCCGGTGGTCGGCACCCAACCCCTGCTTTCCAGGCCGCGGGCTAACAAGCTACAACACGACCATGCATCGAAAAGCGCCGTTCCCAAGAACCCGAACGCCATGAGGGCAATCAATACACGCATAAAGATCACTTGCCCTCGTTTGAAAGACTGTGGTCCTGCCTGGGCATATCCGTCTTGTGTGGATTTCATAGGCCGCACTTACGGTTTTTCAGAAATGCCGAAAGTGTCAATATAGTTAACTGCGGCGCTGTAAATGCTGCCATCGTTCAAGAAATCGGCCAAGTCATCATGTTCACCGCCAACGCCACAAATCAGGAAGCCGTCTTTCTCCTTCTTCAACTCGATCTGTTGGATAGCCTTCGATTTGTTCATCGCCCACAAAACTGTGATATTACCCGCAGGAATAACTGTACACTTCACCTCGTCCACCGTGTAAAGGTCGGCCAAGGCAAGCCAGAGATTGCGGAAACTGTTTGGGTTGCCCGCAAGAGCAGGTGATTCCAGCGTCTTGACGTCGGACATGAGCATGTTAATGGAACCCTGGGTGCATAAGTGTTTCAATTCTTCTTTGCTCTCGGCATCCAAAGAGCCTTTATCGCCTATGCCACGGAGGAGGTCTGCGAACTGATTAGCTACGGCGCAACCCGCTCGTAATGCCTCGGCATTCGCACCGGTCTGATCCTCGGGGAGAAGAAGCGCCATTCCCGCGTTATTATTGCGAGCCTCCATTACCGGGATTTCGACATATTTATCCAAATGCTCAATACTTGGAAGTGGCGGCTTCACCGCGCAACCGGCAAAGGCCGCTATGATAGAGGTCTTGACTTGTGCGTATTCACCGATCGCGCAACGCCATGTATTTGAACTGCAGGGTTTTGTCTCAATCACTTCCACATGATGAATTCCGTCCGGCGCAGCAGGATCCTTCTGGAGCAAGAGGTAGAAGACAGAATCACCGTATAACAGTGCGTAAGACAATGTGATTTCGAGACCCGGTCTAAACCGCGCAGACCAGAAATCAAAATACCGCGTTTGTCTCTCTTTTTGTTCCGTACGTTCCTTTTGATATGTTGGCAGGGGGAAACAACTATTAAGAAACAACGTCAGATCCTTGTTCTTCACCCCCTCAATATATTGACGGATGGTCGCAAGCGATACCGCATTGATAGATGGGGGCGGTTCTCCCGCCCCATCCAATAGTATGATGTCGCACCTGAGATATGCGTCGGTTGTAAAGTTGTAGTTGCGAAAAGATGCCGTTTCATCCTCAGGGTCAGGCATGATCGCAGCATGAATGAACACAGGTTCTACATTCGGAACCGCAGCCACACTCGTCGGGACAGGCGTCAGTGGACTTACGGCCAGGATTGTCAGGAAAGGAATCATAGCGTTCATGCTCACAGTACTGTATTCTCCTTTCTGATCGCACTATTCGTCTTCACACGACGATAGAAGTTGAATGGGCTCTTTGGGAAACCCCTGAATGAGTGACAGGATGTTTTCAATTTCATAGGTTACCCCGGCGCCGCTCAACGTAAGGCTAAGTTTGGGGGGAACGAATGAAACAGATGTGCAGAATGCCGGTTCACAAGCTGGTGGGGTTGACGTGTACATGTTTCGTTCTATAGCGAGCCCGAGATCACCGGACAGTGAACTATTGGCTATATCCCAATGACCGGCCTTGGCGATCAGTTCAGCACTGAGACCTATAGTGGCTCTGAGTTCCAGTCCTTCGCGAGTCATCTGCTCGCAGACTGGGCAGGCACTTTCCAAAACATAATCGGCATCCGCGGTAAGGCTCGCGGTTCCGGTGGCGTATAGGCCAAACTTTGCCTCAATATAGCCTATTAGAGGTACCTTGTGTCTAAACTGCGGAATGGAATAGGGCGTAGTACAGTGCAGATTGGCATTCAGCGTGAGTTTGGGGTTGTATTTCTCTATTAGCCCGAGACAACAAGCGCTAAGACGGGGTCCCTCCAAACTCAGATTGCCACTATAATCAAGCGCGCCGAATGCGAAGGATACGTCACCACTACCTCCATAGTTTCTGTCGGGCCACCCTTCTCCCCAAGCGTGCTCGAACATCCACTGCCCGGCAGTTTTGAACGTTTCCTCAAGTATTGAAAGGGGGAAGCAATTGGAAACGTTTGTCTTGGTACCAAGGAGATCGAGGAACCCCGATAGCAGGGCACTGATGGTCGGCCCGAGCACATGCTCCTTGACATCAGTCCATGATCTCTCCTGAGAAACCCATTCATCAGAAAAGACAGCCGTGATCTCCTTGTTTGGGCTCGTGTCATAGCCTCCCATCACGATAGTCATGGTCCAGAAAGTCGGATCTGACCCCGCCTCAGCGATATCCACGTCACCCTTCCATTCTTTGAACTTCAGCGCGACACTGTTAGAGTATGCTCTAAGAGTCACGCGATCCCCCTCACTATAATACTTCTTTGCCGGAGTAGCCGTTACGTAGGCATTGCACTTGGCCGAATTGGCAGAGCTGAGTGTTTGCTTTACTTTCAGATCCAGCGTGTATTCCCTCTTCTTCTTGAATGTCACCTTAATCCCGTGGGTGTCGGATGCGGGGGCGGCGAAGCCGAAAAAGACGTGGTCTGCGCCCTCATAGGGATAGGAGTTGACGTACAGGGGCTGAATACCACTCGTGTCCACTGAGTCGATCACATACCCGTCGTGGGCCTGAACGGTCATCGACACAGGACATCCGTCCGGCGGATTGTTTCGGTTTGGATCGGGCACTGTGACCGAGAAAAGATTGCAGCCGTGCCAGCTTTCCACGCCGCCGTTTGTGGGTGCAGCGTAACCGGAAACCATAACGACACCGCCTTCGTTGTACCCTGCGGAGAAGTGGCAGAACTTGTCTGTGGTAGGCCTTACGGAGACTATTTCCGGCGTCAGATAGCCGGCAAGCAAGGTGCTGGTTGACTCTCCATAGTCATAAACGGGATCAATACCATTGGGGCCGCTCTTCAGCGCCCAGCGTACGAAATACCGCGGGCTGTCCGGCGGTCTCGAGTGAACCGCGACGGAACAGGTTGCCGCGCTTCCCTCCGGCCCTTTCACGTACCGGTGCAGAATGTCGTTCTCGTCACGCTCCTGAACCTCGGTGGCACCGTTCATGCCGGTGACGTATATGGAAAAGTCTTCGTTGTCAAACGGCAATTCCAGAGTAGAGGTCGCGAAAATCGGTAGTGGCGTAGTATCGTCCATTAAAGCGAATGTCTCGCTGGGTTCCCGGCTGCCGTCCGCCAAGGAGTTCGGTATGCCCCAATAGTCAAATCTGAACAGTGGTCCTGGGTCCGCGTCCACACGGACTTCCCTTCCCTTTCGATATTGACCCGCGGAAGGGCTCATGGAGTAAGAGCATGTGGGGTAAAACTGCGACACAGCCTCGGACGCGTCGGTCAAGGTAGCCATGTCCATCGGGCACAGGTCGGAACATTCATCCAGATCGGTGCCCTGGCTCGTTTGTTGATTGGTCGTTCCCTGACCCTGCTCCGGCTCTGCACCGCCTTGTTGGCTCATTGCAGATTCGTCCTGGATGGACACGCCGAGAACGGTGCCGGCAAAAGCCCGAGCGCGATCCCATGAAGCGGTGATGGCCGAAACTTGGCTCCAATGTGCCTTGTTGGCCACGCCATCGCCATTCAGGTCTTTCTCTGGCGCCAGATAGCGCGCTTGCGTTCTAATATATCCACTGCCAACCGCATGTTCCTCGTTTGTCAGTTCAGCGATTCTGCGGGCCAACTGGACGGAACCATAGTCTCCCAAAGTCATCAAGGCGGCCACGATATTCTGCGCATATCCTTCCGCGTCGCACATCTCGCTTTGCGCCAGTGCGAGGTTCTGGCTCCAAGCATCCCACAGTTCCTGATTCGAGAAGCCCGATCCGTCGGAGTACTGTAATCCGGTTGCGTGCAGGGCTTCGTTCAGCAGGCAGATCTCGGAGATGTCGGAAATGCCATTTCCCGCCTCCACCTCGTCAACCACCCAGTTGCTTGTCGTGTAATCATAGCGATCCCTATAGGCAATACCGTTACTGTCGTTCGACCAGAGCATTGCCTCCGCCCCCAAGTCCCGCATCATGGCCACATAGTCCTCGAAGATATTGAGGTCGGCCAGCCCGTCGCGCTCCACAAATGTGGCACGCAGTACTGTGTAATCACGCAAAGGCACCTGCAACGCGCTTTCGCACGTTTGCTGAGCTCTGCCCTGCCATCCCTTGAAAGACCAGTCGGGATTGT
Source organism: uncultured bacterium (assembly GCA_937923585.1). Lineage (GTDB taxonomy): Bacteria > Hydrogenedentota > Hydrogenedentia > Hydrogenedentales > CAITNO01 > CAITNO01. The sequence continues at coordinate 5,008 of CALDSM010000521.1, read as the reverse complement.
CGGCGATGGCTCTTGCGACGATGGTTTGCTCCACACAATCCGGGCAATTTGTCTGGCTCGACCCAGGCGGCCAGTCGTCGAGACGATACTTGGGCAGCCACAGAATCCCACTGGGATAGACGGTCCCCTCGCCCTCCTTGATGATTGTGACGTTCACGAATGGAGGCAGAACGTACCCGACCAGGTCCGAGAAGTTTGGAACCGAACTGGAAGCATCGATATAGTGGAAAGCACACTCGACGCTCTGCTGCCATGCCGCTGAAAGGGGCGATGCATGGAGATTGGGCAGCGTCACCAGTTCTTCAAAGTTGCCTGCCAGGGCGGGGTTCTTGCAAAGCGCATAGAGCCATTCATCCACGTTGCTAAATCCATCGCCGTCGAAATCGCCCTCCAGTCCCAAGCCCATAACATTGTTGAGTCCCAAATCCCATGTGACGGGGAAGGCCAACGGAATATCATGGGCGATCTTGAACATGTACAAAGCCACTTCCTCAATGGTGTCATTGTATGGAAGAACAAACTCGGACGCGAACGTGGAATAGGCGGCAAGGGTGTGCAGTTCGGTCGCCGTGGGAAACACGTAGTGCCCCGAAGTGGTGTCGGCATCCGTAATTTGCGCAGCATAGTGATACCAGCGGGCCACGTTGACCCAGTACTTCTGCATAACTTCCGCGTGGAGTGGATGGTTCCGGCTAGTTAAGCACTCCTCAAGCATGGCAAAACGGAGCAGGTCGGGCATGTCATGGCCGGCGGCGGTCCGGTCATGCCGGTCCATATACAGGTCTTCGCCAAGATGGTAAGAGCCGATGGCCGGCCTGTTCTCAGGATCCGGATACATGGCGTTGAGCCACGCCTGGAAGTCATCCAAAACGTTGTGTTCCACGAACTTCGCCGTGACGATCCGAGGCTCGGTCTGCTGACCGATGGTCACGGTATGGGGGTTGCGCGCCTGGTCAGGCTGCTCATCTTCCACCCAGTGGTCAAAGCGCCAGCCGGGATAGGGGCTTGCCGAGAGAACCACAGCCGTTCCGGGGGTATAGTGGTATGTTTCGGGCTCCGGCGTGGTGGTGCCAAAACCATCCGTGGCAATGGTGAATGCCGTCTTGTCGCAAAGGTCAAAGCCCACCGCGATGGTGGGAACCGTGTTCGCATAGGTGGTTTGGTCCAGCGTCACGCAGGGGTTCGGCACGGCGGGTGGCATCAGGATTGTCGCAGTGCCCCCCCACGCGGTAAAGCAACTGTCGCCGTCCGGCGTGGCCTGCAGCCACACGGTGGTTCCCCACGTGTAATAGTGGTCGCCACATGCTGGGGATGCCGTGCCTGTTCCGGTGCCATACACGCCAACGTTCAACTTGACATCCGCAGGAGCGAACAGCGCCTTTACGATGTGACTGCTGTTCATGGTCACTGTCCAAGGACTCAATGTCGAGGTCGACACACCATCCAGTTGCCAACCTCCAAACACCCATCCTGGTGCCGGAGTGGCGGTGATGACGCGCGACTCCTTCTCCCGGCTTGCCCAGTTTCCGGGTGCCGGTGTTACCGTCCCCCCTCCGTCCGGCTCCAGCATAATCAACGTACGCGGACCGTACTGGGTGAATACGGCGGTCAGCGCCATATTGTGATCAACGTATACGGGGGTGACCGGTCTGGAACCGTCCGCGACAGGACCTTCCCAGTGGGAGAAGACATAGTCGGGCTTTGTCTGGACGGCCTCCAGAATGCCGACGGTCCCCGGCATTACGGCTTGTGTGCCCACAAAGGGCATCACGGAGCCCGCGTCCTCGGGAGATACGGCCACGATCACTGACACCTCGCCTTCGCATGCGAAATCGCGTATCACCTCGTTTGCATGCGATTCGATATCTCTAAGCTCGGGACAGGTCGAAGGATCGAGCCGTGCACCGACGAGCCCTGGATTGTTGAGGGCTATGAGCCGGCCATCCTGCAAGTTGCCGCCGCCAAGTGTTGCCAGTTCCATAACGGCCGTGTTGGCCAATTGCACCGCCTTGAGCGTCCCTTTTCCGGCAAGTTTCTCAATGCTGGTCAGCCCGGGGTTGTCCCCGCAAAGCACGGCCTCCAAGACTTCATAAGTTTCCAGCGCGTTCAACGTTTCGATGTCGGGATTGCCGCTCAGCGCGATATACGCAAGGGCAGGAAACCTTGGATTGGTTCCGTCAACGAGCAATGCCTGGAGCGTGGTTTCGGTCAGTCCTGTGTTTTGTGCATACAGACCCCGAAGATTCACCATGGACGAGAGTGTGCTTATGTTTTGCGCGCAGTTGGGATTGAGGTCCGCATCCAGCAGGTCGCAGTTGTCGTCCAGCATCAGAAACTGCATGGAGATCTTGCCGTCCAGGCCTTCCAGCGAATCAAGGTTGTTGCCGCACAGGTCCAGGGTCTGAAGCGTGTTGATTGATTCGAGGGGTGCGACGTTTCTCAAATGGTTGGCCGAACCCAGGCTCGACCATGTATCTCCTGTGTAGAACTCACGGCCCCGGCCCAAATCGAGAAACTCCAGATGCGCCATTCCCGCCAGGGGCGCCAAGGGGTGCGACTTGTAGGGATCAAACGACTGATCGAGGTAGTTGTGGCCGAGGTATAGGGTTTCGATATTTGTAAGCGCGCCCAGCGGCCCCAAATAGGAAATGTGGTTGTCGCGCAAATCGAGGTAGATGAGGGAAGTCAGGTATTGCAGACCGTCCAGGCTGGCGATGCCCAAACCCCTCGCTTCAAGCATGGTTAGGCCGTCCACGTCGCCCCACAGCAGGGCGTCGTTCGGGTTCAGCTTGTTCGCCGCCGCGCGCACCGCCTGCTCCAACTGCCTGTCCTCGAAGGTTATCGCCGCCGTAAGATCCTTCACGCCCACGGCGCGCACTGTCGTATCCACGTTCAGCGCGGCAATTTCAAGAACTGGGTCGTACACCGTGTATGAGGCGTAGGTCTCGCCCTCGCCCGACGAAACCTCCCAATGATCGAAAGCCCATGGGTAGTCGGGTAGGGCGATCAATGTCACGGGCTCCCCTGCGATATGGTCCGTTCGGCTTGCAAGCGGATTTAGAAACTGGCCGACCGTCTCCACCGTCACTGAGTGAAAATGGGCATCCCCAAAATGAACGTCATCAAAATCATTGTCGCTGTTCGCGATTCCCGCGAGCATGTCCTTTTGGTCGCATGTGTCACCGTTGAGCAATCCCCTGTACACTTCGAACACATCATCAACCGGCGGCTCCTCCGTCTTGTGGTAAATCATCTCGGTAACCATGGACAATACCCATTTGGCAAAGTTGGAGAATCTTGCCGGATTGCACGGTGCCCCGGTTTCGCAACACATGGGTCCCGTAAAGTCTCCCGCGACACTGAAAGGCCCCGGCATGGTTCCGCAGAGTTCGTTCACGGACATACCCGTATCCACCATGCCCCACCCCGCGGCCAATCCAAAATAGACTCCCGCAAGCAATGAGGCAGGATCACCCAGCATGATGTAGCCGGCAATCACCCGTTCGAGGGCGGCCTCCTGTTCTTCCGAGAGGCTGGCAGATGGAATGCTCATCGCATGAACCGTGTCCAACAGCATAAGCCAGTGCGCAAGCGCGGTAGTGTGGCTCACCCCGCCATGTTCGGAGAAGTCAACCGTTGATGCGCTGTTCAGCACATCCTGCACGATAATCAGTTCAGCCTGATCCAGAATTCCGTTTGGACCACAAAACCACGGATCTCCATACTCATTGATGAAAAATCCGTTTATATCCACTTGTCGTGAATCCTGCCCAGGGGCAATGATCGCCAAAATGTCTTGAAAATCTTCCACCAAGTCGGGGTTCGCACCCTCACCTTCGCCCGTGTCCTTTTGCACCGTGCGCGTTTCTCCCGTTCCGCGCGTCTTGCTCCCCGTTCCCTGCTTGACTGCGGTTGTCGTGATGCCCAACAACGCACCCTTTATCGTTGCAAGCCGACTCCGCACCTGTGCCTGCGCCTCGCCGGACAGGCACAAACCCGGAAGGGCCAATTCATTTTGCTGCTCATCGAACGCGGCAAAAGAAAGATGCACCGGGGTTACGGCGGGCGTGTCCGCACCAACCACTCTGACGGGGTTCAGTCCATTTTGAGGTGCCGTCGCGAGTGTTGCCAGTGCCTCGGCTCGCACCGTCTCCATTGCCGGGATGCCGTGCGCCGTCGCGATGTCCTGCAACAACTGCCGCGTCCCCCGCGCACCCGTTCCCGATTCGCCGGGCAAAAACGCATTGGTTACCGCTGCCGCCGATTTACCCCCCCCCCGTTTCCCCGGCATTCCCCGCAAACACCGCATAAACTCCGCTCCCCGCGAGCAAGACAGCGACGAGCACGAGAAATGCGGACAGTTTCGCATGTGCGTGGACAAGCACCAGTCCCTTCTTCATTACACGGTTCCTCTCCGACTGTTTTTTGGCTCCCCCGCAGAAAGGTTTCCTCACCCTTCACACGAGCTTTACCGCCGACTTCCGCTTGCATCATCCACTATCTGATGCAGTGTGTTTATAGCACTATCTGTGTGACTTGTCAAGTGGTTTCCTATTCTCTATATTATATTCCCCATAATCGGATACCCGGTGTATCGCAAACACACGGGTCCTGCTCCCCCGTTGTGGCGTGGTTTCACGACCGCGCCACTCTTCCGACCGCAGGTCTCCTCTTCCTTTCGCCGTGCATACGCAGCCGCCCGTGTTCTCCGAAATTTTCCGGCAGGCGGCCGACCCTGATCGACACCGCCGGTTTTGGCATCTGAAGCCATGCCAAGGGGGTTGTTCCACAGACGGGGCAACCGTGGTTCATCGGCGTTCCATACAGACTGGCGGCGCATCGCCGTCCATTTGCGGCCACCGGTCGTGGTTCCTGTCCACGGCCTGTCCGTCGACCGCGGTGATCACCCATTTGTCTTTGGGCGCGTCAAGGTCATAGGCAACACTGCGCCCGTCCGGCCAGCGGAACACGCGCGCGAGGGACTTCGGATCAGGGTTTGCCGTTTCCA
>CALDSM010000520.1 GCA_937923585.1 uncultured bacterium | reverse complement strand
AGTCACTCGGCGGCGTTGAGTCGCTCATCGAGCATCCCGCGACCATGACCCACGCCTCCATGCCGGCGGTTGCCCGCGCCGAGGCCGGCATCACCGACGACATGATCCGTGTCTCCATCGGCATCGAGCATGTGGACGATCTGATTGCCGACTTGGAGCAGGCGTTGAACGCGGTGTAAACGCGGCGAATACTTCGTTATTGCGGGCGTAGCGAAACAGTCTTTTGGAGCCATCACCCATGGTTTGGAGCATGGCGGGCAGGAGATTGCTTCGCTTTGCTGCTAAGAAAAACGGGCCGTACCCCAACGGGGTTGCGGAGCATAGCCCAGGGTTGGCCGAAGTCACGCGACCGCGTGACAAGGCCTACCCTGGGGTGACGGCGTTCCCTCCAATTGGACAACCCTGCAAGGGTTTCCCCCTTCCACCCCGCAGGGGTGCCTTAACTCGGAGGTACAACGCTTTCAGCGTAGAGGGGCGGGGGAGGCATCCGCTACCCGGGGTAGGCATCCGACTCCGCTTCGCTCCGTCTCCCGCCAACCCCGGGCTATGCTCCATAACCCCGTTGGGGTACCCGGCCCAAACGGCATGCGCCGCACAAAGGATTTGGCCGACGCGGAAGCCTTGGAAGGCTTGAAGGTATCCGAATAACGGCTGGTATCCGCGTTCGTGTCTTATCCTGCATATCCTGTCCATCCATGTTGACCGGCCCTTTTGCCCTTTCCGTGTCGATCCGTGTTTTCCGTGGTTAGAGTCTTCTCTGTGTCCGCCAACCACGGAACACACGGAATTGCAGGGAACCCGACCTGCGGAAACCGGCCATGGATGCACGGGATGCACGGGATGCACCGGATGCAGCGGGGGCAAGCAACTGAGCCGCTTCTTCGTGTGGCCCCGTGCATTCCGTGGCGGCCACCCTTCACCCTTGCCCCACTAGCCCCAAGACCCCAGCCCCAAGACCCTAGAATGCGGTCCGGGTAGTCCGCGGTCTTCCAGCCCCGGACTCTCTTGCGGTAAAGGCCCCGTGTTTCACGGACCGCCCTTTCCGCGAGAGTGTCCGTGCGTTGTTCCTGGAAAGGGTTCTTGACGGCATGTCGGCGTCGGCGCTGGAAGAGTCCGGGGCTGGAAGACCGCGGACTACCAAGCGACAATGAAGGCCCATTCTTCCAATACGGGCACCGTCGGCACAGGCGCAATGACTTGAGTGCTAGAAAACCGCCTCCATTTCCGCGGGCGGGACGCCGTTTTCGTCCCAGCCCCGCGTCTGGTAATAGAGCGTGAGCATATCCGAGAACTCTTCCTGGTCGAGCTTCTTGCCGGCGTTGGGGCCGTTGAGGATGGGGGCCATGCGGACTTTGTAGGGGAGGGAGTCGTCCGCTCGGGTGGCGCCCATGCGGACGTTGATTCGCCTAGTCAGACTGTAGATGACGTTGGACAGGGCGAGCAGGTCTTCGAGCGTGGTCTCTTTGCCGGTGACGCTGGAGTAGAACTTCTCGTAGTGGCGCTCGTTGAGGCCGAGTTCTATCCAGGGCAGACGGCACACGCCGAGCATGTCGAACAGCGGGCGGAGCGTCTGGTGGTAGATGACGAGGTCCACTTTCTGCTTGGGCGTCCAGCTTGATCCTTCCTCGATTTCCTTGGCGATGGTCCAGGCACGGGTGTGGTGCGCGCCGATGTCGGAGGTGGCGTAGGCGAGCCCCATGGAGGTGCCGACGCGGCTGTCGTAGGCGGATTGTTCGAGTCCCTTGACCTGCAGCAGCAGTTTCTCCATCTCGGGCCAGCGGGCGATGATGGCCTTGGCGCCGTCGGCGAGCGTGTTGCCGACGCCTTCTCGCACGGAGATCTTGCGAATCAGGTCGAGGATGGTGGTGTCGTCGTTCCAGGATATTTCGCGGCCGTCCATGTCTTCGAGCGAAATGACGCCGGTCTCGTAGCCTTCGATGACCGCGCCGATGATGCCGCCGACGGAGATGGTGTCCACGCCGTATTCGTCGCAGAGCCGGTTCGCCTCCAGGACCGCGTCGAACTTGTCTATGCCGAGGTTGGAGCCGAGCATGGCGCAGGACTCGTATTCGGGCCCCTCGGTCACGGTGCCGGTGTATTTGCCGTTCTTTACGAGGCAGATGTTGCCGCAGCACATGGGGCACATGAAGCAGGCGCTGTCGCCGATCTTGTACCCGTCGAGCATGGTCTCGCCGTTGATCTTGTTGTGTCCGGGAAACACTGTCGCCTTGAAATTGTGGGTGGGCAGAATGCCCTGGGTGTTGGCGTACTCGATGACGCCCATGAGGCCCTGCTGCTGCCACACGCCGAAGTTCTTGTGCTCGCGCATGTAGCGCACGGCCTTGTCGGTTTCCTTGATCAACCCGGCCATGTCGGCCACGGGCAGATCCCTGCCGCCGCGCACCGCAATGGCCTTGAGGTTCTTGCTGCCCATGATCGCGCCGATGCCGGTGCGCCCCGCGTTGCGGCTCCAGTCGCAGTTGACGCAGGCAAAGCGCACCAGGTTCTCGCCCGCCGCGCCGATGGAGGCGACATGCACGTCGCTGGTGCCGAGCGCCTTCTTGACCATGCCCTCGGTCTCCAGGCAGGTCTTGCCCTTGAGTTGCGGCATGGGAACGATGCTGGCCTTGTCGTCGTCAATGAACAGCACGGAAAGCTGCGGCGCCGCGCCGATGACGGACAGGAAGTCGAGCCCCGCCTGGCGCAGTTCCACGCCGAAGGAGCCGCCCATGGAGGAGTCGCCGTAGAGGCCGGTGGCGGGGGAGATGGACACGAAGGAGGTCTTGCCCGACGACGGCAGATAGACGCCGGTCAGCGGGCCGGGCGCGATGACCAGCAGGTTTTCGGGGCCGAGCGGATCAATCTTGAAGTCGTGGGCCTTGAGGTTGTCCCACACCATCTTGGCGCCGAATCCGCGCCCGCCGACGTACTTGTCAATAATTTCATCGGAAAGCGGCTTGCGCTCGCAAGTGCCCGCGCTCAGGTCGCAGTGCAGGTATTTCCGGAAATAGCCCTTCTTGGTGTTCATAGTTCTTCCTTCCCGATTTCGGCGTAGCGGATGACCTTGGTCTCGCCGCCTTCCGCATACTCGACTTCCTTCATGTGCGCGTAGCCCAGCACGTTGCCGAGGCGGTTGGCGGAGCCCAGCGAGTATTCCGGCAGCAGCACCAGCGCACCTTTCGGGCACTGTTTCGCGCATTCCGGCTCGCCGCCGCACATGTCGCACTTGATGGGGAAGGTGCAGTCGTCGTGGGCGTAGACCGCGCCGAAGGGGCAGGCCTCAATGCAGCGGAAACAGGAGACGCAGAGATCCTCGTCCAGCTTCACGACGCCGTCGCCGCGGCTGATGGCGCCCACGGGGCAGGCGGTGGCGCAGGGCGGCTTTTTGCATTGGCTGCACACAATGGGCATGCGCACCACCGGATGCGGATAGGTGACCATCACGCGCACGGCGCTCTTCTTGGGGTTGTTCACGCCGAAATGCCTGATGGCGCAGGCCAGTTCGCACATCTTGCAGCCCGAACAGTTCTCGGGCACCACCGTCAGCTTCTTGGGCATAATGCGTCACTCCGTGTCTGGGTACCGATGCAGGGGAAAATTATAACCGCCTTCCGGGCAGTTCGATTGGCACATGTTTGCAGGTCGCTCCGGCGTCCCCGCGTCTTTCCGACAAGATCAAGCGGAAAAGGGGGGATGGTTTGTGCTACGCTTTGTAGAGAATCTCACAGGAGCATTCGGCCGATGGGTGTCTTGACTGCAATCGGAAACACGCCGCTGGTGCCAATACGGCGGATTCACAGCAACCCCAGCGTTCAAATTCTCGTCAAACTGGAAGGCAACAACCCCGGAGGCTCTGTCAAGGACCGGCCCGCACTGTACATGGTCCGTGCCGCCGAGGCGTCGGGCGAACTGACGCCGGGCAAGACCATCCTTGAGCCGACTTCGGGCAACACGGGCATCGCCATCGCGATGATCGGCGCGGCCAAGGGGTATCCTGTGACGCTCACCCTGCCCGGCTGCGTGAGCATCGAGCGGCACCGCGTCTTGGAGGCTTTCGGCGCGGAGGTGGTGGTCACGCCGCCTCAGGAGAGTACCGACGGCGCCATTCGCCGCGCCCACGAAATGATGGCCGAGGAGCCCGGCAAGTACTACATGCCCAACCAGTTCGCCAACCCGAACAACTGGCTTGCCCACTACGAGACCACCGGCCCGGAGATATGGGACCAGACCGGGGGGGAAGTCACGGCGTTTGTGGCGGGCATGGGCACCACGGGCACACTGATGGGCGTGTCCAAGTACCTGAAAGAAAAGAACCCGGACATTTGCATCTACGGTGTCGAACCCACGCCCGGACATGCCATCCAGGGTCTGAAGAACATGACCACCTCCATCGTGCCGGAGATTTACGACCGATCCGGGCTCGATGACGTGATCACAGTCGAAGACGACCCCGCTTTCGACATCACCCGACGCCTGGCCACGGAGGAGGGCATCTTCTCCGGCATCTCCAGCGGCGCGGCGGTGGTCGGTGCGCTGCGTGTGGCGGAGACGATGGATTCCGGTGTAATCGTGGTCATCCTACCCGATCGCGGCGACCGCTACCTGAGCACGACGCTCTTCCGCGCCACCTGCGGAAAGTGTCCTCCCTGATACAGGCCCGCCTGCCTGCCGCATCCGGCCCGCCCGGCCCCTTTGGGGATGGGCTATTTTGCGCCGACACTGTACACGGCGAATTTGCTGATGGAAACCGGGCCGTTTGATTTAATGCAGCGAAAACGCCAGCGGCCCGATTCGACCGGCTCGAACCGGTCAATCTTCTTGTGGCCGACCGCAGAGCCCGTCACGACCTCTTTCCACCCGCCATTGACCTGCGCTTCCACAACGTATTCGAGCACGCGCTCACCCTTGGAGATGTCCTCCATGAGTATGATGTGGTCCACCGGGCGCACTGCCGTCACGCCCAGTTCGAGCGGATTGCCGTCGCCGGCGGTGGAGGCCAGCGCCAGTTCGAATCGCCGCTGGACCTCTGCGCCGAATTCCGCCGCGCGTCTGGCGTCGGCCTCCGGTATTAGGCCCGACGTGTCCGGCGTAAGGTTCAGGAGCAGCACGGCGCCGCGGCCCACGGAGCGGTAGTAGATGTCCATGAGCTGGTCCAGCGATTTGATGGTATTCTCGTTCTTAGTGTTCCAGAACCAGTCCCGGCGCAGCGAAACGTCGCATTCGCTGGGCAGCCACACGTCGCCAAAGGGGGTGCTGTCTGCGGCCGTCGCGCCGCCACCGGATGCGGCTTTCTGCGTGGTGCAGTTCCACGCGGGATAGGGGGCGAGGCCGTCCTCATTGCCCACCCAGCGGATGGTGGCGTATTTGCCCTGGAAAACCATCACATGCGGGGCGTGCTGCTTGAGGATGTCCCCGAACTCAACCACGTTGCCGCCGTCCAGCCAGATTTCAAACAGGTCACCGTAGCGCGTCAGAAGTTCGGTCAGCTGCCGCCGGTACAGGTCGTCATACTTGGCCTGCATTTCAGGTGTTGCGCATTTGCCCGAGGTTTCCGCGCCGAAATGGTCGTCGCGGGGGCTCAGGTAGAAGCCGAGCTTCATGCCGCGTTTCTTGCACGAAGCGCTCAGGTCGGCCAGCACATCGCCCTTGCCGCCGCGCCAGGCCGTGTTCTTGATCGAGTAGTCTGTGGTGTCGGTCTGCCACATGCAGAACCCGCCGACATGCTTCGCGACGAACACGATGTATTTCGCGCCCATGCTTTCCGCCACGCGCACCCACTGGTCCGTGTCGAGCTTCTCCGGATTGATCTTGTCCAGCGGCGTATCGCGCCGGTCGCATTCGGAGTCCTGCCAGGTGTTCGGCGCGAAGTGAATGAACATGCCCATTTCCGCGTTGTGCCACTCCACCTGTTCCGGTGTTGGCATCGCCCGCGGCCCGCCCAGGTCATGCGCCGCGAGAAATACGCCCACGGCCACGGCAAACATGCTGGTCATTTGGATTCTCCTGTTGAGGTGTTCTCAAATCGCGGCCAGTATAGCGGATTCCGTCCCTTTGTACTGCTTTCAACACGAGCGTCCGCCGCATGGGGGCGCTGACAACCGGGTGCCGGTCCCGCGTGTCCAACAGCCTTTGAAGTCTGGCTGCGGATTCTGGTCAAATGTCCGTGAACAAGGGTGGTCCTTGCACATGGACAGTGCCGCCTGCGTCTATGCCTGCACAAGCGAAGGAAGGATTCCCGATGAGCATCGAATCGCGTTCTACACGACGCCAGTTTATCCGCAGTGCCGCCGCGTCAACGGGCGCGTTGTCGGCTCCTTTGGTCCTTTCCGCCTGCGTGACGGGGAAAGGAAGCGTTGCGGCCCCAAGCGGGCGGATAGCGCTGGGCGTCATCGGGATCGGCCCGCGCTGCAAGTACGTGCTGCCGCAGATGCTTGAACAGCCCGACGTGCAGTGCGTCGCCGTGGCGGACGTCCAGGCAAGCCGGCGTGCCGCCGCCAAGGAATTCGTGGACAAGCACAACGGAAACAGCGACTGCGCGGCATACCGGGACTTTCGCGAACTGCTCGCGCGCAGGGACATAGACGCGGTGCTCATTGCCACGGGGGACCGGTGGCATGCCCCGGCGTCCATCCTTGCGGCGAAGGCGGGGAAGGACGTGTACAGCGAGAAGCCCTGCGGGCTGACCATCGGCAACTGCCAGGAACTGGCGGACACCATGAAGGCCACCGGCCGGATCTTCCAGGCCGGGACACAGCGGCGCAGCGTGGCCAACTTCCAGAAGGCCGTCGAACTGGCGCATTCGGGAAGGCTTGGCAAGATTCACACGCTCTACGCCAGCGTTTATGTGCCCGAGTTCAAGACCGCCTGGCTGCCGGGCGAAGCAACGCCGCCGCCGGATGTGGTGGACTGGAACTTGTGGCTGGGCCCGGCTCCCTGGCGTTTGTACAACAGCGAGTACGTCAACGGCGGTTGGCGGGCGCACTGGGACTTTGAATCGGGTGCGCGGTTGCTGGACTGGGGCGCGCACACGGTGGACCTGTGCCAGTGGGCCAACCAGGCGGATGACACCATGCCGGTCTCGTTCGAGCCGGGCGAGACGGAGATCACGGCCCGGTACGCCAACGGCGTCACACTGGTGATTCAATTCCTGAAGACGCCCTTCAACGAGCGTCCCGGATGGATTCAGGAACTGGGCACCTGTCCGGTGCGTTTCGTCGGGGACGAGGGCTGGGTCGAGGTGGGCGACAGCGGCGGGATGGAAGTCCAGCCCGCGTCACTCAAGCCGGAATATGCCAAAGCGCCGCAGAGCCAGCCTGGCCTGGATGTGCAGGGGCACGCGCGCAACTTCCTCGACTGCATCAAGTCCCGCAAGCCGACCGCGGCCAATCCCGTAGTGATGCGGCACTCGCACATCGCGTGCCACGCCGCGGCGCTTTCCTGGATGCTCGGCCGCAAACTTGAGCTGGATCCGGTGAAAGAGGAGTTCATCAACGACGATGAGGCCAACCGGCTGCGCACACGTCCGGCACGGGATTGGACCGTGTAAGCTGTTTGAAATCTGGGCGAGAGTTTAGCCAAATGACGTGGCACTGAAGACAGGCCTTGCCCAAGACGTACTGATTGCATAAAGAAGCGGCCATTCTTTTGACTGCGGTGGCCATGCCGCCGCTTTTCCCTGCCGGGGCAATAACGCGACGGTGGGAACGTGGCCTCCGCAAGAGAAAGCGGCGGCATGGCCACCGCAGTCAAAAAGGGCGTACATTGGGTGTTGCGCCAAGCGGCTAAACAGTTACGAAATTTGGAATGTCGAAAACGGGTCAAACTGAAGGAGACGGGCATGCATGGATTTCGATTGACAGTTGCGGCGGCGCTCTGTGCGGCGTGCGGATTGGCCTTCGGAGATGACGGAGTCACGGGGAGGCACGACTACAACAGCAGCTACTCGGGTCCCAACCTGAACCGGGTCGCTTTCCCCATTGGCGGTATTGGTGCGGGCATGTTCTGTCTGGAGGGGACGGGTGCCCTGTCGCACATGTCCGTGCGCAACAAGATGGAGTTCTTCAACGCCCCGTGTTCATTTGCGGCGGTCTGCGTGAAACGCGACGGGGGCAATATTGCCCGCGTGCTGGAGGGGCCCGTGCCGGACTGGAAGGTCTTCGGCGCTCCTGCCACGGGGAACGGGGCGGCCGGTGCCGCCTACGGCCTGCCGCGATTTCGGCAGGCCGAATTCACGTCCCGTTTTCCCTTTGCCGCCGTGGCGTTGCGCGACGAAGCCGTGCCGCTGGAAGTGACCGTGACGGGTTGGAGCCCCTTCATTCCGAATGACGCGGACAATTCGAGTCTGCCCGCGGGTGCGCTGGAATACACATTCCGCAACCCCACCGCGGAACCGATAGACGCAGTCTTTTCCTTCAACACCAAGAATTTTATGGCCGATAAAGGGGGCGACACCATACTCTCCGCCGAAAACGGCTTCGTGCTGTACCAGAAGGGCACCGAAGAGGCGCCGCAGCGGGAGGGCAGTTTCGCATGGTTTGTTCTCGACGACAAGGCGGTGGTTGACCACTGCTGGTTCAAGGGCGGCTGGTGGGACGGTCTCACGCTGGCCTGGAGAAATGTGCAGGAGGCCAACCTTCGCGCCAACCCGCCCGTGAAGGGTTCGTGTCCCGGCGCGTCGCTTTTTGTGCCGTTTACGTTGAAGGCGGGGGAGGAGAAAACGGTTCGCCTGTTGGCCGCGTGGTACGTGCCGCACAGCGACATTCGCCTGGGAAAAGACCCGAAGGGCGGATGCTCGCCGGACAAGAACGGGGCCTGCTGTCCGGGCAAGGCGGAGAGTTGCTGTCCTGAGAACAAGACGCATGTTCCCTGGTATGCGGGCAAGTTCAAGGACATCGGGGACGTGGCGCGGTACTGGCGTGAAAACTACCGGGAACTGCGCGGCAAGAGCGCGCTCTTCCGCGACACCTTCTTCGACTCGACGCTACCGCCGGAGGTCATCGAGGCGGTGGCGGCCAACCTGACCATTCTCAAGTCGCCGACGGTGCAGCGGCAGACGGACGGGCGGCTGTGGTGTTTTGAGGGTTGCTGTGATGATTCGGGCTGCTGTCACGGCTCCTGCACCCATGTGTGGAACTATGCACAGGCCATTCCCCATCTGTTTCCCGCCCTGGAACGCACATTGCGCGAGACGGAATTTGGGGCAAGCCAGGATGAGCGCGGTCACCAGACGTTCCGCTCGAATCTGCCCATTCGCCCCGTCGAGCACGATTTTCATGCGGCGGCGGACGGCCAACTCGGGGGGATAATGAAGGTGCACCGGGAATGGCGCATCAGCGGTGACACCGAATGGCTGAAAGGGCTCTGGCCGTCGGTGCGGAAGAGCCTGGACTACTGCATCGAGACTTGGGACCCGCACCACAAGGGCATCCTGCAGGAACCGCACCACAACACCTATGACATTGAATACTGGGGGCCCGACGGCCACTGTTCGAGTTTCTATGTCGGCGCGCTGGCGGCGGCGGCACAAATGGGTGAGGCACTCGGCGATGACGTGAAGGAATACCGCCGCCTGCAGAAGAAAGCGCGCGCCTTTCTGGAGTCGGAACTCTACAACGGCGAGTACTTCTTCCAGAAGATCCAGACCAAAGGGCTGAAGGCAGCATTCAAGCCGCTGAAAACCGATGACAACGGCCCGGGCTATGCGGACATCGTGAAGATGCTCAACGAGCAGGGCCCCAAGTACCAGTACGGCACGGGGTGCCTGTCGGACGGCGTGCTCGGATTCTGGATAGCCCGCATGTGCGGACTGCCGGACGGCCTGGCCGACCCTGGAAAGGTGCGCAGCCATCTGAATGCTGTACACCAGTACAATTTGCGCAGGGACCTGTCCGCCCACGCCAATCCGCAGCGGCCCTCCTATGCGCTCGGCAATGAGGGCGGCCTGCTGCTGTGCACGTGGCCGCGCGGCGGGGCTCTGGCCATTCCCTTTGTCTACAGCGACGAGGTCTGGACCGGCATCGAATACCAGGCCGCCTCGCACATG
>CALDSM010000519.1 GCA_937923585.1 uncultured bacterium | reverse complement strand
CGACCACCGAGATCTACACTCTTTCCCTACACGACGCTCTTCCGATCTAGCGCAAATTCCGGCGAGGCGGCCTCGAGATCATCCAGTTTCACGCGGATGACGTAGTTGCCCTCCGCGTTCAGTGGTGTGAAGTCGCCCCGGTGGTAGTGGCTGCCCCAATCGGTCCCGCCTGCGCCGGTAATGCGCGACGCATCTTCGAGACGGCCTTTGAAGACCGTGCGCCCCCCCGACGTCTCCACGGTAAAGGTGGCGTTGGACGCCTGCAGGTTGGCTGAAACGACAAAGCGCTTGGGGGCAAAGGCTTCATACCCGGCCTGGTTGACCAGAACGGCCACACTGGGCGCGCGCTCGCAGCTTCCGGTCACCTCTACCGCATCCCACCAAAACGGCTCACCCGCGGGCGCGTTGGCCTCCAAGACACAAACAACCCGTTCCGCCTTTTCCGGGCGGGCCGTCTCGTTGAGCGTATACCGCGTCCAGCCGCTGGCCTCCGGGGCTTTCAGGGGGTGCAGCGCATCCTCGCGGAGGATGCTGCCGTCCTGCGCAAGCCAGCGCACCCTGGCCGTGCCGCCCGTGCCGCGTCCCATGGCCACCACGCCCAGTCCGACCAGGTCGGTTTCCAATGGTATCGGGTCGGATGCCACATTTACGGGCGCTCCGCCGGCCAGTCGCAGCGCTCCCGTGCCCTGCAGGAAAGTCTGGCGGTCCAGCCGCCATGCCTCCGCCGGGGCGTCTGAATGCCACCCGGCGGGCTGGTCGGGGGCAGTGGGGGCGGCCTGCTCAAAGGAACCGCAGGGCAGCAGGGCCACAGACTCGAACACCTTCCCGGGGACGGACACCGGGGCATCCTGTGCGAACGCGCCCGCAGGAATAACAAACGCCGCCGTCAGCGCAAAACCTATCCATCGCATCACGTAATAAACCTCCTGGGAGTGCGGCCGGAATCTTCATGACTGCCGCAAAACGCTAGAATATACGCAACATGGTGCGGATACAAACCGGACGGGCCGCTGGATGCGGGAACACGGCGGCGGTTGCTGTATATTCATGTTTGTCCGGCAACCCACAACCCACCCGACAAGGAGACAGGTCGCATGCGCCAGAATCGCAGACAGTTCATGCGGGACACGATTGCCGCCGTTGCGGCGGCGGGTGCCATTCGCCCGGCCATGGCGGCGGACGCGGAAGTTGCACCGCCTCCGCTCCCGGGAAACCGCTTTCTGACGTTCAACACAGTCGTCCGGGTCAACCAGATTGAAGCCGGGCGGGACCAGTTGATTGGCAATGACGAGGCGGACATCCACTCGCCCGAGACGGCCCGGCAGTTCCGCGCCGCGTTTGAGCGGGGCTGGCCCGGGGGGCGCATGACGTGGGCGTTCAGTTGGTGGGCGCTGCAGGACAAGCGGGACAACTACAAAGCCATCCGCGAATTCGCCGTGGAATGCCGCCAGAAATTCGGCGATGACATCACCTTCATCCCCGGCGGTTACTTTGCCAACATGTACAACACGCGCGAACAGGTCAACGCCGATCTGCACGACGCGCTGCAGATGGTCTCGGATATGGTCGGCGGCGGATACCGGCCGAAGAGCATCGTTGCCGGGTATCTCGCGGCGGACAACCTGCGCCATCTTGCCGAGAAGGAGGGCATTCACGTCTGCCAGGGGAACATCTGGAGCCAGTACGCCGTGGACAACGGCGACGGTGACGGGTCGGTCTGCTATCCCTACCATCCTTCACGGGAGCACTTCTGCAAGCCCGCGCAGGGCGCGGACGATTTCATTGACTGCGTGAACCTCGACGGATGGACCATGGATTTTGTCTCGGCGCGCCGCGCCGGCTGCGGGGAAATCCACAACAGCCGCATGGGGCTGGGGCCGATTGAAACGTTTATGCGGCTGGGGCCTGACGTGGGCATGCGGGAGGTCATGGCAACCACGGCGGCCCATTTCGACGCGGGTTTCGACCTCAACAAGTTCGCCTGGGTCACCACCTGCTGGGAACTGTCCCTTCTTGACCTGGACGGGGGCAGGGACAAGAAAGTCCTGTTGCAATGCCTGCCCGAATGGCTCGAAACGGTCCGGAAGCGCTGGCCCGAGAGCCGTTGTGTGACCCAGGGCGAATTCGGCCTTGCATGGCGGGCGGCGCACCGGGACAACGCGGGATTGGACTACCGGTTCACGCAACGCGGCACGGGCATCTTCGGCTCAGACGCGCATCTGGAAATGCGCTGGTTCATGAACCGCGATTTCCGGCTGGCACTGCTGCGCGATTGGAAGGCGAACAGCCCCGAAACGGCCATAGATTTCACGCGCTACGACCTGAAGGCTGAGGAGCCGAAGGATAAGGGCCGCAACTGGAGCCTTATGAACCGGCTTAACCAGAAAGGTATCCGCCCTCAGGACGAACCGGTGGCGCTCAAGCATCTGGACAGCGGCGAACAGGACCTAATCAGGAAACACTGTCCGGAACTGTTGTAGAGGGAAATGCCCGTTTCGCGAAAGACGAAGCCCGCCGGGTGAAGGAGGAAGAGGCGGCCAACGGAAGGAGAAGTGCGGCCAGAACTGCCAGTTGGATTGCCAGCGTCACGGGAGAGGCGTCAGTCCAGCCAAGAATCAGCGCGGCGACAGCCACCCCAACCAGCCCGAGATGGCCTGACTTGGGCCATGCGAAGTACAGCAGGGACACCGCCGTTGCCAGGAAGCACAAGACTTGTGTCTGGAAAGCCGGTGGAACAACACCCGTACCCTGCGGACCATCCACATCCAATCCGATGAAATAGACCGAGCATGCCCCGCCCAACACCAGAAAGATGCCCGCCAGCAACCGCATATAGGGTGTGTCATAAGGGACGTTTGAAGTTTTCATCACTGCCTCCAAGCACTTGGCATTATCCACGGCGCGCCAAAACTCCCACGCCCTCTTCGATTCACAAGCCGTCCGCGTTTTCGGGCACACTTGTCGCAACCTCCAAAAACTACGAATTCCATTATACCCGGCTTTATTGGATTTATGTATCCGGGAAATATACGCATATCACCGCCCCGTGCGGAGACAACATGGGTTCCATGACAGCGTTTGCCGCCCTGCATCACCAAACGTAGCCCAAAGGGCCGACGGTGCAGTGCTGGGCGGCGCGTGTTGGTTGCGTGCAACGCCTTTTCAGCGTTATTTTGCCACCACCTTGATGTAGTCGTTGTACACGGCGGAGTAGTTGTTCGCGCCGTCGAGATACTGCACGCGCACGGTGCGGTAGCCGAGCCCGGCGGGCAGGTTGTAGGCGCGGGTGGTCCAGGGGTTCTCCCAGGCGGTCCAATGCGCACCATCGTCGCTGAAGCGCATGCGCGTGACGCCGGCACCCGCGCCGTCCGTCCAGTTCAGGCCCAACAGAACACCCTGGCTGCTCGTGGTTGCCGCGCCGCCGTCAATGATGATGCTGCCCGTGGGCGCGGTGGTGTCCAGACGAATGTAATCGCTCAGGGCTGCCGAGACATTGCCCAGCGTGTCACGGAACTGGACCCTCACCGTCTTGTAACCGTCCCCGGCGGGCAGTGTGTAGGATTTGGCCGCCGCCAGCGGCTCCCAGGCGCTCCAATGCGACCCGTCACTGCTGAAACGCATCCGGTTGACAACGGCCCCGGGGGCTGCGGACCAGGTCAGCGCCAGCGTGACCACGGGGTTGTTGGTGCAGGAGCGGTTGTTGTTGATCACGATGGTGCCGCCCATGGGGAAGTTCTGCAGCCGTGCCGTCCAGTCGTTTGAGCCGCTCAGTATCTTGAGTCCGTCCGGCGAGAAGGCCACCGAGTTCACCGACCCCGTGTGTCCCGAAATACTCTGCTTGATCAGGCCTGTGGACAGGTCCCAAATCTTCATCGGATTCTCCCAGCCCCCCGTCAGGGCCAGCGTCTCATCGGGGAGGCAGTCCGGCCGCGTGCCGAGGCAGATGCCGGCGACGCCCGGCAAGGCGGCGAGTTCCGCCAGGAGCCCGGCCAGGCGCGCGGCCGGCCCGTAGGTGTTGGAAAACGACTGGAGATAGGCCA
>CALDSM010000518.1 GCA_937923585.1 uncultured bacterium | reverse complement strand
GCCGTAGTTGTGCGCCTCACCCACGATAAGGTCATTCTTGCCGTCCTGGTTCACGTCATGGACCAGAATGGGCACGCTGGCCGAGCCGAGTTTGAACTCGGGATGCCACTTCCACGCTTTCATATCCCAGGTATTCGCGGGCGCTTCGAGCCAACCGTCCGAAAAGATGAGATCCGGATGACCGTCGCCGTTCACGTCGCCGGCACCCGCGCCGTGCCCGCCGCCGCCGTCGGTCTCCACGGTGAACTGCTCGAACTCGCCCGCGCCTTTGCCTTGGGCGTCCCGCTTGAGTCGAAAGATGAGGACAGGCTTGGTTACGGGGATGACCTCCGCCACGCTGTCGCCGTCCATGTCATAAAAAACATTGCGCTCAATGTTGCCGGTCTTGGCCACATCGTGTGTGGTCCATTGGCCGGGGCCGCCCTTCGGGTTTTCGCGCCACTGGAGAACAGCCCCAAAGTATCCGCCGGTGACCACATCGAGATAACCGTCGCCGTTGACATCCATGGGGTAATTGGAGAAGTCGTCATAGTAGGTGTCAATGTACCAGGGGGTGCAGACCTTGTGATTCGCGGTGAAGCCCGGACCCTCGTACCAGTAAGCACCGCAGAAGATGTCCTTGACGCCGTCGTTGTTCACGTCAAAGCAGGACGCTGCCTCGTAGGTGCTGTTGTGGCCGACGGGCACCCGGTCGAAGAGCAGCCCCGGCACGTCGGGCACTGCGGTGGAAACCGCGAGCGCGGCCATCATCGCGTACATCAGCATTCGGTTATCCTCCGTTTCCGGTGGGAAATGGTTGGTCAGGGTTGGGGCTGGAGCACCTTGAAGTTGGGGACCGTTCCATCCGGAAGGGTGAGGCGGATGCCGAAATTCCATCCTCCCAGCCGCTGTGACACCATCACAAACAGTGCGTTTCTGCCGGTCTTGAGCTTGACGGGGACGACATCCGCTTCTGGATTGAAGATGCGGTCCACCTCCTTCTCGGACACGACCGTTTCGTTCACCCAGATCTTCAGGCCGTCGTCGGAACCGGCATGAATTACGGCATCCATGTCCTCCGCCACTTGAATTTCGGTGTACCCGCAGGCAATGGCGTCTTTTGCCTCACCGAGAACGTCCACGAGACTAAATACCCCCGAAGGGTCGAAGGACGTGGCCGCTTTCCAAGTCACATTGCCGCTTGATCCGGGATAGCTGCCCCTCAGGTCAAACTTGGGTTCGCCAATGAAGTTTTTGCCGAACCCATCCGTGGCACGCCAGGGGAAAGGGCCTATAATCGCCCACTTCTGCACAAAGCCGTGCTTGTCCGTCTCCGATTTGACCTGACCCTCAATGTCGCTGGTATAGCGGGCCAGCAAGTCCTGTATCAGCGGTTTCTCTGAAGCATCCGCCGATTCCAGCGCCTGAAACAGCACGGAAGCCGCATCGGGTTGACCGCTCTCGCTCAGCACTTTGATGGCCGTTAGCCGCAGGGCGGCGTCCTTCGAGGCAACCTGCTCTCGGAGCAGCGGCATGAACTGGGCGTCGTGCCGGGCACCCATGTTTTGAAGCAGGCCTGGCCGCATGTCTGCAGGAAGTTTTCCCCAGATGTCGAGAAGGGCCAGATTGACGGCGTTTCCCTGAAGGCTTGACAGGGCGTTTAGCACGGGCGACGCGAACTGGGCGGCATCGGGGCCGTTGAGCGTTTCAAGGAACAGTGGAATGCAGGATTCGTCGCCGAATCTGCCCAGGGAAGCGATGGCACCGCTCTTGACCACGGTGTCGGGCCCGTCGCGCAGAAGAGTCTTGTAGGCGGACATGGCCGCCTCCCATTTTCCGCCGCCGCGCGCCAGGGCCTCGGCATAACGGAGGCACACGTCCCACGCTTCAGCGCTGCCCGCTTCATCGGCCTTCCTCGCTACGCCAAAAATGGTTTCAGCGTATTCAGTTTTGCCGGTCTCGGCCAGCAGACGGGCGGCGCTGGCGCGCACCGGACCGGACGAGCTGTCGCACAACCGGACGGCGAAGCCCAGGTCGCCGACCTTGTCGGTCTTGCCAAAGAGCGCGTTGAGCAGGGCGTACTGGAAGCCCAGGTCCGCCTGCGCTTCGGTGACGGCGGCGAGTGCGCGAGCGGCGTTTACGGTGCCGCATTCTTCCAGACAGGCCCGCGCGCGTTCCTTCAACCCCGCATCGGCCAGCAATGCCGCGACGGGAGAAAGGTCCGTTTCCTCCGTCACCACGACCGGCAGCAACGACAGGACGCGTTTCACCAGAGCGGCGTCATGGTTGAGGTTTGCGAGGGGCAGCAGCGCCTGTTCAACGGCGACGCGCCCCGGTGCCGCCGGCTGATTGTCCATGCGGATGGGAGCCGGCTGATGGGCAATGTCATTCAGAATGGCGTATGCCGTCCGCCAGATGTTCTCGTCATTGTGCGAGAGCAGCATGGTCAGGCCGGGCACCGCTTCGGCCCCGAATCGCGGCAGCAACTGCCGTGCCCGGGCACGGACGGAGCCGTCCTCTTTGACCAAGTCGGCAAGGAGGGTGTCCGCGGTCATGGGCGGGGCAATATCGGCTCCTGCAAGGGGAATCAGACACGCCAGCAGAAGCAATTGCGTTGAGACCGGCTTCAAACTCATGATCGTTTTCCTCATGACCCGGCCTCTCACAGATGCCAAGGTGCCCGGTAGGACCGGGTCAGATGGCGGTTGGCTTGTTCGTCGCTGATGAAGGTTTCGCGGTCGCCGTCCCAGAGAAGTTTGCGGCCCACCTGGAGCGAGATGCCGCCGAGGAGCGGGGGCACGGTGGAGCGGAACGCCTGTTCAATGTCCGCGGCCGGTTTCTGGCGGCTGCGGATGCATTCAAAGAAGTTGTCATGGTGGGGTGGATAGGCCCAGCTTTTCTCCGGCTCGCCGACCCATTCCTCGACGCCCAGCGAGTCCGGCGTGACGACGTAACTGGTTCGGTCCACATGCAACGCGCCGTCGGTGCCGTAGAAGGCAATGCCATAGTTCTTCTTTTCGTGAAGGTTTTGATGGCGCTGTTCCCAGGTGACGGTGCAGCCGGGATACTCGAACAGAACCTCGATGGTTTCGAAATTGTCCTGTTCGGGATTGTTTCGATAGTTTCCGCCCAGGGCCTGCACACTGAGGGGGCGATCCTGCTGGATGCCCCACTGGACCACGTCCATGAGATGAACGCCCCAGTTGGTCAGTTCACCGCCCCGGGCATAGTCCTGCAAGAACCGCCATCCGTCAAAGCGCGCCAGGGAGAAAGGGGCCTCGGGTGCCGGACCGAGCCAGAGGTCCCAGTCCAGACCACGGGGCGGTTCCTCCAGAAGCTGGCCGGGGAGGACCGTGTTGACGCCGACCCAGGCCGTGGCGTGTGTGACGGTGCCGATGCGTCCGCTGTGCACCAGGTCTATGGCCCTCTGAAACACCGGCATGGAGCGTTGCTGCGTGCCTGCCTGCACGATGCGGCCGTACCGCCGTGCGGCCTCGACCATGGCGCGGCCCTCGACCACCGTCATGGAAACGGGCTTCTCAACGTACACATCCTTGCCCGCCTGGCATGCGAGGATGGTGAGCAGCGCGTGCCAGTTGTCCGGTGTCACCACCCACACCGCGTCAATGTCGGGCCGCGCCAGCAACTCGCGAAAGTCCTGGTAGCCGTCTGGCCGCCGGCCGTTGAGTTTCTCCACCTTGTCCTGTTCCGGAATATGGCGGCCCTTTGCCACGTCGCACAACGCCACCAGTTCGCAGTTGGGATTGACGGCCAGTGTGTCAATATGGCGCGATCCCATGCTGCCGTTGCCAATCACCGCCACACGAATTCTTTCGCTTGGCGGAACGCGCCGCGCCGCCTGGCGGGCATGCGCGGGACGCGGGGCGGCCATGCACCCGGCGGCGAGGCCCGCCGCGGCGCTCTTCAGAAAGCCGCGCCGCCCCATGGTTTGTGTGTTCGACATTCCCGTTTCTCCGGGGCCGTATCCGGCCGTGGGTTGTGCTACTTCGAGGCCTTCCGGGCAAGTTCGCCGAAGCGGTGTACCACGGCGAGCGCCGGATCAAGCGGGGCGGCGGCGTGCGCCGTGCCCGGGGGCGTCTCGATGTGCGGCGTGGCGCGCAGTGCCTTTCCGGTGAACTGGGGCAGCCATTCCTTTTCCGCGTCGAGCATCTCGGCCACCATCGCGCGCACCTCGCCGAGTGTAAGGCAGGCCGAGGTGAGCGGGTCGAGGGCGCAGGCGGCGACCACAAGTTCGGGATCGCCCTTCATCGCCGCCTCGACCGTCAGCCCCTGCGCATTCACATTGGTCATGTTGAGCGCGGCGCATTGCGGGGGAAGATTTCCCACCCGCACGGGGTGCAGCCCCATCTTGTCCGCAAACACGGGCACCTCGGCGCAGCAGCCCTGCGGCAGGTTCGTGATGTACCCGTCGTTGCGCACGTTGCCTTGGAACTTGAAGGGCACGCCGGTTTCCAGCGCCTCCAGGATGTAGGAGCAGTACTCGACGCTGCGCTTGCCGAGGGCCGCCGGTTCGGAGGCGAGCATGTCCACGTTTTC
>CALDSM010000517.1 GCA_937923585.1 uncultured bacterium | reverse complement strand
CATACGAGTTCTGATCGTGACTGGAGTTCAGACGTGTGCTCTTCCGATCTCGGTGTGACCTGCTGCCCGGTGCCGACTTTATTATCCTGTCCATTGCGATAGACCGTGAGAAGTGCTGGCAGTCCGACTTCGACATCGCGAAGAAGCACGGCATCATGCATTACGCAGAGAACGGCGGTCCCGGCGCGTTCATCCATGCCGCCCGCAACATTGCCATTGTCATGGACATCTTCCGCGACATCGAGCGCCTGTGTCCCGATGCATGGCTGCTCAACTTCACCAATCCCATGGCGCGCATCTGCACCGCCGCGAAACGCCACACCCGCGTGAAGACCCTGGGCATCTGCCATCAGCTTGCCTTCGGCTACATGATGCTCGGCAACCTGCTGGCCGAAGACCTGGGAATTGCCGTGCCGAAGGGATATCGCTTCCTTTGGGAAGACGAGTCCATGGCGCACGAGCACACGATTGCCGATGCGGCCATGGCAAAAATGGATGTGGTGGCGGCAGGCACCAACCATTTCACCTGGATGACGGAAATCCGCGAGAAGCACACCGGCCGCGATCTCTATCCACTGGTCATGGAGCGCATCCACACGCATGATCCCGGTTTTGAGCCGCTGACGATGGAGATGGCGAGGGTTTTCGGACTCTTCCCCGTTCCCGGCGACTGCCACATGGTCGAGTATCTGCCCTACACGCACAGCATGCACCGCGGCACCTGGCAAACATATGACGTGCAGATGTACCCGCTCGACGGTGCGGTGTCCAAGCGGGACGAAATGTGGGAAAACATCGAGGCCATGGGTGCGGGACAGATGCCCGTGGGCGCCATGCGGCAAGTCCGTTCGGAGCGGGCCGAGAAGGTCATCGCTGCCATGGCCACGGGCGAGACGCTCTACGAGCAGGCATTGAACCTGCCCAATGAGGGATACATCACCAATCTCCCCCAGGACGCCATTGTCGAGGTGCCCGCTGTGGTGGGTGCCGGTGGACCGAGGGGCGTGGGCGTCGGCGCACTGCCCGATGCCATAGCCGAACTGGTGCGCAGGCAAATCGCGGTGGTAAATTTGGCTGTGGATGCCGCCGTATTGGGTGACCGCACGCTTGCGCTGCAAGCGTTGGCGCTGGACCCGATGGTGGACGACCCGGGCGTGGCAAGGGCGCTGCTGGATGACTTCCTGGCGGCCAACCGGGCCTATGTGCCCCAGTTCTTCAAGTAACACCGGAAACCGGGGCGGTGGGACAATAGTCTGAATGGGACACATTCCCGTGGCATCGGAGTCTGTTTGATGCGTCGCGCCCCATTCATTGCTGCAATCCTTGTCCTCCTGGCAGGTCTTCCCTGTCACTCCATCGGCACGCGAACCCATGCCGAAATCGGCATGCGCTGCATTGAGGAGTATCTTCTCGATGCGGACGCCATGCTTCCCGGCCTGGGAACCCTGTTCAAGAGCATGGAGAACCGCCGTATTCTCTACCGCGCCTGCGAGTTCCCGGACTGGGGATATGGCGGCATCAACCCGGACGCGGGTGAGGCCAGCCACTGGCATCCTTTCAACCGTGTATGGGCAGGCCTGCTGGCCGAACGCCATTACGGTATGCCGCCGGACGAGGCGGGGCAAAAGGAACTGGCTTTCTTTTTCGGGGCGGTTTGCCACGACATTGCCGATATCCCCTGGCATTTCAGCCATGGCAACGACAAGTCGTTCCTGCAAATGGCCGGCGAAAAAGACCACGCATCCCACGGTGACACGGAAATCGGCGTGGATTTCGACCGTTACACCCGGCACACGCTGCGACATATCAGTTACCTGTCAAACTACGTGCCTTTTGAGACGCTTATGACGGTCATGCAGCGGGCCAACGTGGGCGCAACCCGGGAGCAGTTGCAGAACGGCATCACCCGCGAACACCTGATCATGTGGTTTGGTCCGGTGGCCGCGGCGCTCTCGGTCCGTGAGCGGCGTGCCGCTCTGCCCTGGTGCATGGCCCACGTCGAGGACTACTACTACGGCGGCATTCGCCACAATGCCGCCGCCTGTGCCATGTGGGTGCGCTACTGGTACGCCGACATTCTGGGCGGGCACTGCCTCCAGCAAATGCCCCCCTATTTCGACAACGTGGCACCCGACGCTGGATATGTTCCCTATCTGGGTGTCTCCGACACAACCTTGCTGGAACGACTTCCCGGGAACAACACCGGGCAGGAGCCGTTGCTGGAGATTGGCGGTCCCGCCGGTGAACGATGCACCGCACTGGTTCGCTTTGACCTGAACGGCGTCGCTCAGGACAAGCCTATTCGCAAGGCGACGCTGTGGTTGGCCTCGGCCGGTTCGGCGGGGAATGCGTCTGACGGGCCATTGACCATTTTAGTGGCTCCGGCACCCGGGACATGGCAGGAAGGCAAGGGCGTGAGCGATCCCTATAACGGTGTTGACGGGTGCGCCGCTGCGCCGGGCGAGGCCAAGTGGGGCGATTTCCCCGTGGTCCAAACGCCGAATGCCATTTCGACCCACCTTCAGAGTCTCTCTCCGAGTCAATGGATGTCCATGGATGTTACCCCGGTGGTCCGGTCGTGGTTCAAAGACCCCGGTGACAATTTCGGATTCATCCTGGGCAGCACCGGCGAATCGGGCGCTGTCGCGAGATTCTATTCCTCTCAGGCCTTTCAGGCCGACGAGACCGGATACTGTGGCGGAACGCGCGTCGCATTCCGTCCCATGCTGATACTCTTGCCCTGACTGGGAGCGCCGGCGTCCCTCCGGCAGGGTTTGTGCGAGAAGACTGCCGGCGAGCCGCCGGCGCTCCCAGTGGTGCGAATCACTTTCTGAAACTTCGGTAGATCGGAAGAGCGTCGTGTAGGGAAAGAGTGTAGATCTCGGTGGTCG
>CALDSM010000516.1 GCA_937923585.1 uncultured bacterium | reverse complement strand
TACGAGATCTGATCGTGACTGGAGTTCAGACGTGTGCTCTTCCGATCTACCTCGAACATGGTACACAGGATGCCCAGGCAAACCAGCACCACGGCAAGAAAGACCAGTTGTCCGAGAAGTTTGCGCACGGCGCGCGAGAACCCGCCCCCGGGCTTGCCCTTCAACTCGCAGCCCTGGGCATTTCTCATGAACTGCTCGTGTCTCTCCTGGCACTCATACGAGCAGAACTTGCCCGTTGGCCCGGCCACCATGCAGGCCCCGCACACAGGCTTGGAGCATTGGTGGCAGTGGGCAGCGGCCTCGACGGCGGGATGGTTGACACAACCAGTGGCCAGTGCTCTTGGCATTGGGTCGCCCTCTCTTATTTTTTCAACACGGCATGCACTTCTGTCATGCTTCACGGGCCAATGTACCACATCCGGGCTGCCGGTATTAATATGCCTCGCCGCGCTGATGCACGTCGGCCAGTTCGGCAAGCACGTCCTTGTCGAGTTTCGGGAAAAGCACTTCGGGCGTGTTCAGCGGGCTGCCTGCCTTGAGCGGTTCGGCGAGCAACTGCCAGCCGTCCGGGCCGCCGTCGGGACCGCCCTTGGGCAGGGCCGCGTTGAGAATGCCGGCCAGCTTTGCCGCACCCTCGGGCAGGAACGGGGCCATCAGCACGCACAGCCCGCGCACCACCTGGCAGCACACGTACAGCGTCGTGCCCGTCCGCGCCATGTCGGTCTTTCGGGTGACCCAGGGCTGCATCGCGTCAAAGTAGACGTTTGCCTTGCGGCCCAGGTCTATGAAGCGCTCGACGGCCTGGCGGAACCGGAATCCCTCAAGGGACTCGGCGACGGCTTCGGCCTGCTCGCCGATGGCGTTGAGCATGGCCGCGTCGCCCGCCTCGATCTCGCCGGGCTCCGGCACGCACCCGTTGAAGTTCTTCACGGTCATGGTCAGCGAGCGGTGTACGAAGTTGCCCACCACGTCGCACAGCTCGCCGTTGTACCGGTTCATGAAATCGTCCCAGTCAAAATCGGAGTCCTTTGACTCGGGCGCGATGGCGCAGAGGTAGTAGCGAATCGCGTCCACCGCAAAATGATCGAGCGCCCAGCGCACGCTGATCATGTTGCCCTTCGACTTGGAGCCCTTCTCCGACTGGCCGGTGCGCCGGTTGAAGATGTTGAGGTACTCGTTGCCGACGACATGGTCGGCCAGGTTGTAGTCTCCCTGGCCCATGAGCATGGCGGGGAAAATCACGGCATGGAACGGGACGTTGTCCTTGCCGATGAAATGGAGCATGCGCGTGCCCGCATCCTTCCACCAGGGCTCCCACGCCTTCGGGTCGCCGAGCGTTTCCATGCCCCACTGGCGCGTGTTGGTGACGTAGCCGATGGGCGCGTCGAACCAGACATAAATGCGCTTGTCCCTGGCCTCATCGCCCTCCACCGGAATGGGCACGCCCCAGTCGGTGTCGCGCGTGATGCAGCGCGCCCGCAGGTCGTTCACCCAGCCGTAGGCGATGCCCTTGACGTTGGGCCGCCACTCGGGGTGGCTGTCCAGCCAGGTCTTCAGCCGCTCCGTGAAGTCGGGCAGGTTGAGGAACCAGTGCCTCGACGGGCGCAGCACGGGCGACGAATTGTCCCCCGGCACATTGGAACGCGGGTTGACCAGTTCCTTGGCCGTGTACTGCGCGCCGCAGGACTCGCATTCGTCGCCGTTGGCTTCGGTGTATCCGCAGCGCGGGCAGGTGCCCTTCACATAGCGATCGGGCAGGAAGCGCTCCAGTTGCGGCGAGTACCACAGTTCCATTTCCTGCTGGTGGATGTGCCCGCCCGCATCGAGCATGCGGAAGAACTGTTGGGTGGTGTCGGTTTGCAGATCCCATGAGGTGCGCCCGTAAATGTCGTAAGAAATGCCCAGGCGGCCAAAGGCCTCGGCGTTGGCCGTGTGGTACCGGTCAATGACATCCTTCGGGGTCACGCCCTCCTTCAGCGCCGTGAGCGTGATGGGCACGCCGTACTCGTCCGAACCGCCCACGTAGAGGACTTTGGTGCCGCGCATCCGCTGGTAGCGGACATAAATGTCCGCGGGCAGATAGGCCCCCGCGATATGGCCCAGGTGGATGTGCCCGTTGGCATAGGGCAGCGCGCTGGTCACCAGCGTGCGCGAAAACTGCTTGTTTGTATCGTCAGGCATGACATGCCCCTTTCTCTCCACTCACAAAACCACAAAACACCCACATCCCCCGTCATTCCCGCGAAGGCGGGAATCCAGAACCTGCGAAATAGGCCTGTGTAAACGCTGGATTCCCGCCTTCGCGGGAATGACGGAGATGTTCCGGGCCGCGATTCTACTGCATTGGCGGCCTGCATGTCACCCGGACATCATGCCGCAGCCGTCACATTACGCACAGAACGCGTCCGGAAAACCGGTTGCCTCCGGCGGTTTGTCCCTGTAAAAGGGTCGCAATTCCACTCTTACATGCTATACTTGCAGTGTTTTGGGACGCTGCCATGAATAGACTCTTCTCCATAGCGCTATTTGCGCTCCTCGCCTGTCTGGTGCTTTCTCCGGGTCATGCCGCCCGGGCGCAGTCCGTGCCGCCGGTCACCGTCTATGAGGTGGACCTGCCCGATGCGGCCTCGCTGGCAACCCTGACACAGAGCGGCTTGGACGTGGCCAACGTGAGCGGGCTCACCGCCACCGTCTACGTGCGGGAAGATGAACAGTCCCTCTTCATCTCCTTTGGCTGGCCCGCGCGGGTCGTGGAAGTGCAGCCGGGACCGCTGAACGAGAAACTGGTCAACGGGTACCGGTCCAATCCCGAAATCGCCGCACAATTCTCCGCTTGGCAGACGGCCTTTCCCAACCTGTGCCGGTACCAGTCCATCGGCCAGTCGGTGAACGGCCAGGATTTGTGGGTCATCAAGATTACCCAAGACCCGGACACGGTCTCGGACAAACCCGCCGTGGCGTACATTTCCACGATCCACGGGGACGAGCCCATCGGCACGGACCTGTGCCTGCGGTTCTGCGACATGCTGCTCAGCGGCCACGGAATCAACGCGGAAATCACAACATTCGTGGACACCACGGTCATCTGGGTGCTGCCGCTGATGAACCCGGACGGGATGAACAACCGCACCCGCTACAACGCCAACAGCGTGGACATGAACCGCTCTTTCCCGTCCTACAACACCGACTACGCCGCCACCCTGTTTGACGGAGAGCCGCTCGGCGACGCGAACCGCCAGCCCGAGGTGGCGGCGGTGATGCGGTGGTATTCGGAACAGGGGATTACGCTGGCCGCCAATTTTCACGCCGGCGCCGCCGTGGTGAATTACCCCTACGACAACGAACCCGGCGTATCCAGCGGACAAGCCGCCGTCTGCCCCGATGACGACCTGTTCCGGGACATTTCCCTCCGCTACGCCTCGCTCAATCCGACCCTGCACGCGAGCATCCAGTTCTCCAACGGCATCACCAACGGAAGTGCGTGGTACACGCTGCTGGGCGGCCTGCAGGAC
Source organism: uncultured bacterium (assembly GCA_937923585.1). Lineage (GTDB taxonomy): Bacteria > Hydrogenedentota > Hydrogenedentia > Hydrogenedentales > CAITNO01 > CAITNO01. The sequence continues at coordinate 11,378 of CALDSM010000516.1, read as the reverse complement.
TGGTCTTACCGCTTCCTGGGCAGCCTGCACGTGACGATAGAACTGTCGGTCACGAAATGGCCCTCTGCAAACACGCTGGACAGCTATTGGGCGAACAACCAGGCATCCATGCTGGCCTACCTGAAGTCGGTACACATGGGCGTTCGCGGACTGGTGACCGACCGTGCCACCGGGACGGGCGTGGTGTCAAAGGTGCTGGTTGAGAACAACACCCAGCCCATGTTCAGCCGTGCCGGACTCGGCAATTACCAGCGCCCGCTGCTGGCAGGCAGCTACAACCTCCGTTGGAGCGCGCCGGGATACATCACCTACCACGTGGACAATATCGCGGTGGCGGACGATGCGGAAACGCGTGTTGATGTGCCGCTGTCCGACGGCGACATCAACGGTGACGGACAGGTCAGTGCGGTGGACATCCAACTGGTTGTCAACGCCGTGCTGGGCCGCAGTTCCGCAGTGGCCGTGGACGCCGACGTGGACGGCCGCGGTATATCCGCCACGGACGTGCAGTCCGTGGTGAACAGGGCGCTCGCGCGGGGCTGAGGAGTTCCGTACCGCAGGCTCCGTATCGCAGGCGTCCCGCCTGCCACGGTCCTGACCATCGCAGGGGTTGACATTGCCGGAAGACAAGGCAGGCGAGACGCCTGCGGCACGGCGGTCACCCCTGGCCGAGAAGGATGTTCACCTTGTCCAGGAGCGCCTCGGGGCCTGCCGCGAGTTTGTCCAGAACGACGGCATCCTTGTGCAAAACCTTCACCTGCCTGGGAATGTCCGGGTTCTGAAGCTGGGTGTAGATGATGACCGGGGGAATCGCGGTTCCCAGCAACTGGCAAATGTCACGCAGCAGCCGAATCCCGGTCCTCATGCCGTCCTCGTTGGTCGGATCGTTCGCATAGCGTCCGTCCGCCGGCATGTTCACGTCCAGTATGATGGCGTCAGGCAGTTCATTGTCCTGTTTGGTCTTCTCGATGTACTGCATGGCCCTCTCCGCAAAGCGGAAGAACGCCACGGGATGCCCCCCGGTCTCCTCAAGCATGATTCGGTGCCAGCGCATCGCCTGCTCCTCATCGTCAACAAACAGTATCTTAGCCATGCCTGTCTTCCTTTCAGCCCTTGTCCGCGTGCCAGTTTGGCTGCATGAGCTTGTTGGGCAGCGTTATTGTAATCTGCGTCGGCTGGGCCCTGCGCGTCACGGCCACGGTCCCGCCGTGCGCCGCGACCAGGTCCCTCACAATCCACAACCCCAATCCGTCGCCGGAAACATTGAACCGGCTTGCCCCCGGCCCCCGGACGTAGGGCTCAAAAACCGCCTTCTCATACCCTTCGGGTATGCCGCGCCCGTAGTCGTCAAAGATGATGAGGAGGTTGTTCCCCTCGCGCTTTGACCAAATGTGAACCTGGAAGCTGTCCGGGTCCCAATAGCAGTACTTGATGGCGTTTCCCATCAGGTTGAAGAATATTTGCTGGAACATGGCCTTGTCAACGTAGAGCTGCGGGATGTGGAACAGTTGATCGTCCGTGATCTTGTGCCTGTCGTACCCGCGCTCCCGCATCAGGGTTTCCACGTGCCGTTTCGCGGGCGCCAGCACGTCGCGCAGCAGCCACACGGGGCCGATGGAGAGATTGAGCTTTTCCTCGCGCCCGCTCATCCTGTACCGGTAGAAGTCAATCCGCCGTATCTGGGATTCCTGCAGGCGCAGCCAGCTCTTGATGTCCCCTATGTAGTCGTACTTGAAGGTGATCTGCCGCTTGCTCGTCTCGTTCTCCATCACCTGCACGGCACCGTTGATCGCCGTGAGCGGCATCTTGATCTCGTGGATGGTCCGGTCAATGGTTTTTCGGAACCGGTCCGTCTGCTGCAGGGTGAGCAGGCTGGGGATGATGGCCTGGCACAGGGACTCGGCGATGGCCATGTCGCTCAGCGAGAACATCTGACGGCCCGTCGTCCGGTTCCGCAGCCGGAGCACGCCGACGTCAGTCCCCCGCGGGTCGCGGATGGGCACGATCAGGCAGAGCTTGAGGTCCTTCTTCGTTACCACCTCCTCGCTCTTGGGCTGGCCGGGGCCGTAATCGGCATAGATTAGAACGCCCTCATTGGTCTGCCACACCCTTCCCGTCATGCTTTCGTCGTTGGGCGCGTAGTACCGGTCCTCGATGGCCAGATCCGGCCGCCAGTTGATGCCCGAGGTGCTCACGCAAAGCAGCCGCTTTCTTGCCTCGTCGGCGAGAAAGATGCTTGCCCCCTCGCAGCCGACGATCCGCATGATCTCATTTCGGGCCGCGTCCAGGAAGTCCTCATAGGACCACTCGTTTCCAAGCCGCTCCTGTATTTGCAGCGCCCTCGTCTGGCACAGGTCGTCCAGCGCAATCTCGTAGGCCATGGCGACGGCGTCGGAGCAGCGCAGCAGCACCGCCTCGTAGGCCGGATGCATCGGTTTCGCGCAGCAGAGCGTCACCAGCAGCTGGACCTGGTTGATGTTGAAGGAGTTCAGCACGGGCAGAGCCAGTATCTCCTCGCACTGCTCGTCGGGCATGAACTTGCGGAACCATCCCGGCCCCACGCCTTGATCCGCCCCGGCAGGACTGATGCGGGCCACGGTCCTGCACTCCGTGGAAACGCCCAGCGGGGTCCTGTTCGCCTCCAACACGTAGTTGGACTTGGCAATCAGCTTGCGGGGATGCTCGGCGAGCAGGCCCAGCAACTGGTCGGCCGGGCTGTATTCCCATATCTGCGCCGAGAGCACATCCGGCATATGGCGGCACAGTGTTTCAAGTATGCACTCGCCGAACTCCTCCAGGGAATCGGTGCGCAGGCGTGCGAACATCTCGCGGTAGAAGGTTGCCTCCTCCTCGGCGCGGCGCACGGGCGCATCCGTCAAGACATGGTCGAAAGACAACCACTTTGGCCTTCCATCGGGCACCTGGCCCGTTTCGGGCAGTGTCCCGGCCCCACCGGGTGCAGCTCCGTTTTCCGCGAGCCAGTCGCGCGACAGCAGCGCGTACTTTTCCGCGGTGGTCTTGGTATGGTCGCATTCGATCACGACCCAGCCGTCGTACTGCCGGTCCTTCAGGTAATTGAGCACTGTCTCGGGATGCACCTCCCCCTGTCCCGGCAGGGCGAAGCCGCGCGCATACTGCTGGAAAGACCTTCCGTAGATGCCGACCCAGTCCTTGAGATGCACTGAGGCAAGGCGCTCGTAATGCGTGCGAATCACGGAAATGCTGTCAATGTGCGCGAGATGCAGATGCGCCGTGTCGGGGATGAACCGGGTCTCCGGATACTCCGCAAGGCACTCCGCCAGCACATCCTCCCGCATGTTCTCGTTGTAGACATGCGGATGCAGGGCCAGGGTGATGTTTTCACGGCGCGCAAAGTCCACCGTCTCCCGGTCCAGCCGCTCCACATAATAATAGTCGGGTTCCAGCCCCCCCGCCCGGCAGTACTCCACCCGGTCGGAAAGCCTGCCGCCGCACAACGCCAGGAGGTGCAGGCCAAAATGGCGAAGCAGCGCCCCCATCTGTTCCGGAGGCGGAAGGAACGCCGGGGCCTGGGCAATTTCCAGCCCTTCGAAGCCGGCCCGCCGGATGCTGGACAGGATGTCCGCATAGTCGCCGGGTCTTGCCCCCCAGGTGATTGTCTGAAATGAAAACCGCACCTTGATATCTCCAGGCACTCATTCCGTGCGCGGTAATGTGCTGTGTAACCCTTCTTGCAGGCCGCCTGACCCAGAACGGAATGATATAAGATAATCCCCGGGACATCAAATGGGATTGCCGCAGCCTGGGATTGCCGCAGCCTGCCGGATGGAGAAGGTCTTCGCTGTTTCCTCCATCTCCGCTGCCGTGCATCCGGGTAACGGCAAATACACCTTGCTTCCGGCCGGTCATGACGCCGTCTTTCGCCGCCAACGCCCATTCTACTTCAGAACAACGGAAAAGGACTCGCGAGAAGTATCGCAAGTCCTTTTGATTTCACTGGTGGGCCTTGTAGGACTCGAACCTACGACCAAGAGATTATGAGTCTCCTGACGCAGGACGGTAAGGGGCCGTCTGACAAGGACTTACAAAATCCGCACGATTCTGGTGCACTCCACGGTGCACTTGAAACCGAAAAAGCGGCCATTCTGGACACCCTCAAGGGGCTGGACAGGGACACGCTAATAGCCCTGCTGTCGGAAGTCCTGAACGGGAAGGGAGAGAGACAATGAAGCTGGACATCCCGAACACACCTTAAATGGGACAATAACAAGTGCAACCAAGGCGGCGGCGCACCCCCCGGCTGGCATGTCCTTTACACGCTGGCCGGAGAGGACACGCTGTCCAATTCACTGCCAGATGGGACAGTTCCGCCAGTCTTGCGGAAAGCCCATGGACGCCTTTGGAATATCCGCGTATTCAGCAAGGAGATTATGCAGGCGAATCGGCCAACCGCTTTGAGGCGCAATGAAGGAGGTCATGTACTTGAGGATGGTAAGAACCGCAAAGACACGATGGTTGGGGATTGCCACGGGCTGATGCCACTGCGGATGCTTTCGGATATTGGGCATCAGGGGCTTGACACCCAGCTCCCTGTTCCAAAGGCGTCCGTGATGCGCACAGATGTTGCGGACCGTGTTCAGCACGTTGAGCCAGGAGATCAGGACTTTGTCGGGGATGCGGTAGGTGTCGGCGATGGTCCGTTTGATGTCCGGGTCAGCACCCATAAAGAGGGTGTACATGGCACCGAACGGCAGTATTTCAGAGACAATCCAAAGTGGGAGATCATTGTGCGTGTCGCCGTATTTCTTCTTGAAATGGTCAACGAACACTTCATGACTCCGCTTCGTTTCCTCAGTGACACGGCTTAGAAATTGATTGAACCTGTCGCCGGTCAGGTTGGGCAGAGTGGCCCGGTTGACATAGCCAAAAGGGCCGTAGCGATGGACATGCTCATAAATAAGCTGGGTGCGAATCGCTATCTCGACCCGCTCAATTGCATCCAGCACGGTCAGTCGAAGCCGTCTGTCAAACGTGTAGCGCCGCCACACGACATCAAGGTTTGTGCCGGGCTTGAAACGGTCATTATGGTCACGGAACGGGTAGAGAAAGCCGCTCAGTCGGTAGTAATTCACGCGCTTCAGCCGGGATATTAGCAACCCCCGGTCCGCCTGAAGGCCCCGCCATAGCAGAAGGTCGGCTTGTTCCTCATAAGTCAAGGCCGGTTTGCTGTATTGCATGGGTCCCTCCAAAAAGAAACGCCCACCGAATTACGCATGCAAGCAGAGGCGCGGCGGGCTCGCTGATAGAAATATAGCATAAGCACCATGAGAAGGCAAGCCTTTTGGTCTCCTTGAAAGGCGCTTGCCAGCACAGAGCCGGCGCTGGACGCGGCACACGCGGGACATTGGGAGAGGCGGTCATGCACAAGCCCCAGACTCCGAACGCGACCGGAAGCACGGCGGCGCACCTGCTGGCCGATGACGGGGACAGCGACCCGCTGCTGCTATACCACGGCGGCAACGACGACGGCAACCAGCCCCCACCGGGGGCAGGGGGGCAAGGCGGGACGTGTCCCGCAGCATGAGCGATACCCCTGCGGGGAATAATTTCTGGTCTATTTGCCAGGCAGTTCTGATCCTGCTTTTGTGGCCGATAGGGCCGGTCTGATGCAAACCAAGTTGTTCGTGTTGACCCACGCCGTGAGTATCACATTCTCCTGCACGTACTGAATCATGATCCACGGCCCGAGTATCTGCTTGACCAACCCGGAGCAATAGGACGATGTTCCCTGATAGACAGTCACGTTGTCTCCAACACTGACCGGAACAGATGACCCTGTAATTGCTGGACAACCGCACAAGGCAACGGAAACCAACACTGCGATGGCGAGGCAAAGAATAGGCTTCTTCATGGGTCACAACCTCCTTTATTGACTACCCTCTTGGAATTTGGGGTACGTCCCCCTGTTGGCTAAATGCTACAACTCTTGGCGTTAATAGTCAACGATTTTGCTTGCTTTGGGCGGGAGTTCGTCTTACGATCTTCTCAAGTCGACCGGTAGCTCCCGCGGTGCCCCGTTTGGGCTGGCCTGCCTGAGCGAACAGAAGGATATGACCCATGCCCAAGAAGAAGCCCGCAGTCCCCACCGATGACGCGCGGCAAAAACTTGTTCGGCGTGCCGAGCGCCACCTTGTAGGTCCGTCCAAAGCCCGAGAGTATGTCGAGTGGATAGACCGGCACAAGGACATAAACCCCAATCCGAGCGAATGGGAACTCATACGAGCGCTTGGCAACGCAGACAATAAACTGAATGGCAGCGGGCTAATAGGCAGTAGCCAAGAGGAGTTCGAGGGTCTGAAACGCCTTATGGACGTGGCCTTTCACTGTGTCGATTACGACGACCCGCAATGGATAGAGAACGGCGTGAACACAGACCGCATAGTGGACCGGGTCTTGGCAGGGCAGCACCTTACCTACAATGTGTCCAATGTGGATTTCATAAAAGGGATGGCCGCAGAGGGTATACCCCTGGTTCCGGGTGCACACACATACGAACTGGACTTTTACGACGATCACCATTGCACATTTAAGTTCACCTATCCGCCACCCGGATGGAACCCACGGGCACAGTTTGAACTCGTTAACTCTCTCTCCAATCGCAAGCTAAAGGCGGCGTTCAAGGCTGTTCCCAATGAAGCGGTGGTGCTCGCTCAAATGTATAGCAAGAGCGCAAAAGAATCCAGCGACTTCGCGAGGGGTCTCATTGTCATTTTTCGGAAGATGTACGGACTGAGATTCCCGGTCACTCCGGAGGGTGTTGTTGAAGCGATAACCAACGCGAATGTTGACGATCTGGACCCGGCGGGCAGGCCGATTGTAAAGAAGCTGCAAAAGGAGAACGCCGCGAAGAATTTTCAGTTTTTCCTTGACGGACTTAACAGTCTGCTCGCTCCGGAACACCTACAGAATTTTGTCATGCGGTATGTCATTCCGCCCGACCCGGGGCCGACCACAGCCTACTGGCAGGATCTCTATAGAAGGGATAAGAAGGAACTGGTTCTATGGCTTATCAAGCAACACGGCCTTCCCCGTGACGGCGATCTGGCTGATTTTTTGGACGCCTGTAGGGGAGCCCAAATCCGCCTAGAGCGAGAGGCTTACAAAGAGGCCGACAAACTGAGGGTCGCAAAGGCCGGGAGTACAAGCGAGATACCCGCACTCAACCCCGGCACACCGAGAACGGATGTCCCCCAGCCGATGTTTTCACGGGAGCAATCTGACTACATTGAACGCTACCTGTTCATGGACGCAATGAACTTATGGATTCGTCTTGAGTCGGTGTGGAAAGGTGAACTAACCCCGGATTGGGATGCGGAGGCCCTTGTCAGACTTGCGGTGCAGAAGAACATCCGACTTAAACCCGAAGCACTGGGATGGGCGCGGGCAATGGGATTACTGGGGAAAGGTCTTCCCGCCACATCAAGCCCAGCGGTGGCACCGGCAGACACCGGACAGGCCGACACGATGGGAACTACGGATCGAACGCCCCCCAGTGAACCGGCCACACCGGAGGAACAGTTGGAGCTTGAATACTCCCCTGATGCTGTTTTTGCCAATTTGATGCGTCGCTGCAGAGCCCATGACACCTCCTCAGTTAAACTCAGCCGAAAACAGGACGAAATCATTCGTCATCATCTTCTGAGGGGGGCTGATTACGACAAACGCCGGTATATGTACGATTTCCTCGGCTGGACGCGGTTGATGGTTTGCGAGAAGAGGCTATCCGTCACATTTGATGACGAAGAATTTGTCTTGTTGGCATGCAGGGACCCGTATACAAGACATCACCTAGCACCGGAAACTGTGTCATGGCTAAGGGAAAGGGGGATACTGAGCAGCGGTTTGCCTCCGGTGAAGTCGGCGACAGCGTCACCACCCGCCACGGAATTGAACGCAGTACGGCAGGCTACAAATGAGGGCCTTCACGGCGACTCTCAACCGACACTAACAGCGTTGGTCCAACCCCAAGCCGCACCTATTTCGGTAGTTGACGAAGAAACGAACGATTCGCGAATTCGAATTACGGGTTTGCTGGGTAAAGGTGCATATGCCGAGACTTATAAAGGGATAGATACTGCACTAGATATATGCGTTGCAGTAAAGTATTTCAATCCTTCTGTGGCGATATCTCAAAACTTTGTACTTAATCAGGCGAGAGCGTTAGCGCGAGCTCCTCACCCGAACATCGTGACAGTGTTCGCCGTCACAACATTGCCTCATCCAGAGTCTGGTCGTCCCGTTGAAGCACTAGTTATGGAACTGGTGGATGGGCCAACTTTGGAAAGTCTGCTGAGCGGAGCAAGATTGTTCAATCACGAGGTTGAAAGGATTGGAACTGGAATTCTTGCTGCGCTGGAACACATACACTCCAAAGGCCTTGCTCACATGGATTTGCATGTGGGAAATGTCATAATCGATGTTGACAAAGCGAAAATCATCGATATTCTGTATGACTCCACTCTATCGAACATGTCGGATAAATCAAGACAGAGAACTTTGAAAACGGATATTGCGGCCGCGAGTTCCATTTTGTACCAAATGATGGTTCATTCGACCGTGGATTTTAGCAGGGCAGGGGATTTCAATAATTGTCGAACTACGTTCTCAACTGTGGCTGACTTGAAAGCCGCGTTCTTATCTGCGGTTACGCCAACCACCGACCTTTCCCACCCCACATCCAATGTGAAGTCTGCGACGACCGGGTCGTCTTCGGGCGCTGTGCCCAGATTTGTGAGACACCTAGCGGATTATATCCTCCACAGGTCACCATTCCGCCGAACCGATAATCGTGAACGGTCGAAAGAGGAGATAGTCGGGCGGTTCGACAGGATTCTAGAATCTCAAGATCTTAAACGATTGCAGTGCATCCGCGTGGTTCCAGCAATGAAACATCTGACGACCGCGGACGTGCTTGATGATGAACGGCTGCTACAACACTTCAACAATGAGACGCTCGACTCCCTCGCGGCTACATTTGGAGTGCAAAGGGCTTGGTTGGATTTGGCCGATAACAGTGTGTACGCCCCTTTCTCAGTCTACAAGAACCTCCTGAAGTTCTTGGACCTGTTGATTGAATTGAAGTCCAAGGACGCGCGTGCCGAACTACACGCGGTCAAAGGGGTTGATAACAGGCTGGAGGTAGGGGGCAGGTCGGAACCGATAGCGGTGTTCCTTCGCGAAGAAATTGACCGACCTGACGAGGCGGAACCGGTGTGGCGAGATCTCCCCATTAATGATACTTGGATCTGGACACACCGCCCGTGCCGCATTGAACTCAAAGCGTTGGCGCTAATGGCATGGCAGTTTAGAATATCCATCGACTCCCATGTCACGAACCAGGCGTGCATAGACGATTTTCTGGCGGGAAAGCTGCTTTGCGGAGAGTTAATAAAGGATACTAATATCTTCGCCTGGCACCTCGATGACTACATATTCACTTCTACGGAAAGCAAATGCTCCCTTGATGAGCGCGAGGTGCCCGATTTGCGTCAGTACTTGGAAGGACTAAAGCTGCTGTCACCGTTGTTGGAGGCGGCCGACCGAACCAGGCTCAGAGTGCCACTCGAATAGGTAATGGTCTGGTCGATCAGCACCAAATTGGAGAATTGGACAGAACAGGGGGTTGTATCCTGCCCTGTGGGTGTCTGGGGGCGTTTGCCCTTCTTTCGCGTGATCATGATTGAAGCTACAATCGTTTACAAAAATACACTTCACCCCTTCTGTTACCCAGGCATCCCCTGCCCTCCAATTCGGCATTGCCCCATAAGTGCCCCATTGTGGGTCCTGACACAAGAAAGGACTTACGGAAAATCCCATAAGTCCTTTGATTTCACTGGTGGGCCTTGTAGGACTCGAACCTACGACCAAGAGATTATGAGTCTCCTGCTCTAACCAACTGAGCTAAAGGCCCGTTTGTCGGCGAAGTATAAATGATCGCGGAACGAACGTTCCAGATCTTTAATTGGCAACGTACAATTGACCGTTGACCATGAAGACATCAGGGCCGGGCGCTACCGCTGCTGGACGCTCCACTCGAGGAAGGAGCGCAACTCCTTGGCGCGGGTCGGGTGGCGCATTTTGCGGAGGGCCTTGGCCTCGATCTGGCGGACGCGTTCGCGGGTGACGTTGAACACGCTGCCGACTTCCTCCAGGGTGCGGGGGTAACCGTCGCCGAGGCCGAAGCGCAGGCGAAGCACTTTTTCCTCGCGTTCGGTGAGGCTCTTGAGCACGTCGTCGAGCTTTTCCTGGAACACGGTGAACGCGGTGGAGTTGGCCGGGTTTTCGGCGCTGGAATCGGGGATGAAATCGCCGAAGTTGCTGTCGCCCTCGTCGCCGACGGGGGTTTCAAGGCTGATGGCCTCCTGGGCGATCTTGAGGATGGACCGCACCTTGTCGGCGGACATCTCCATCTCAAGCGCGATCTCGTCGGGGCTGGGCTCGCGGCCGTACTGCTGCACGAGTTTGCGGCTGGTGCGCATGAGCTTGTTGATGGACTCGATCATGTGCACGGGGATGCGGATGGTGCGGGCCTGGTCGGCGATGGACCGGGTGATGGCCTGGCGAATCCACCAGGTGGCGTAGGTGGAGAACTTGTAGCCGCGCTGGTACTCGAACTTGTCCACGGCCTTCATCAGGCCGATGTTGCCCTCCTGGATCAGGTCAAGGAAGGACATGCCGCGGTTGATGTATTTCTTGCCGATGCTGACGACGAGGCGGAGGTTGGCCTCGACCAGCTCCATCTTGGCCCGGTAAATCTTCTCCTCCTTCTCGCGGATCACGTCAATCAGCTTGCCGATGCGTCCGGCGTCGAGGCGCGAGTCGGCCTCGATCTGGTCAATCTTGCGCTGGGCCACGGACAGGCGGCGCTCGGCGTCGAGCAGCGTGTTCTTGTCCACGGAGGCCTGCTTGAGCACGCCCGGGCTGCGCCGGGCCTTGACGCTCAGGTTGCGGATGTCCTTGCCGGCGAGGCCGACCTCGCGCTCGATGCGGTCAATCTCGTCGCGGGCGGCGGTGATGCGGCGCTTGAGCCCCTTGATGCGGCGCCCGATCTTCATGATCTCGCGCGACTTGAGGTGGAACTGGCGGATCACGTCTATCTGCAGCTGGCGGCACTCGGTGATGCGCTGCTCGATGTTTTCGCGGCTCTTTGGGGTGAGGTCGGTGCGGCGGAAGCGCTTTTCCTGCGCCTCGATCTGGACTTCCAGCTCGCCGATCCGCTCCATGTACTCGGGCAGCTCCTTGACAAACTTGTGGTGGAACCGCACGTCCTCGTCGTCGGTGATCTGGATGAAGTTGAGGCGCCCGGCCAGAATGCGGGCTGCGATCATCTGCACTTCCTT
>CALDSM010000515.1 GCA_937923585.1 uncultured bacterium | reverse complement strand
ATGATGATCTGGCCCGCCAGGGTGCCGGTGATGGTGGAGCTTTGCCCCGCAACCACCAGCGCGATCGCAAAGGCGATCGGCGCCACTGTGTTGCCGAGAAGGTTGTCCAGCATGGAGTGCGCCTGCTTGATCTCGGTGACCTCGATGCCGCGCGCGTGGAAGTTGGCCGCGGCCATAATGAGGATGGCGGCGTTCACGAAGAACGCGCCGTTGAGCGCCACGAACGAGTCGAGCATGTTGAACCGGGAAGCCTCGCGCCTGCCCGTGACGGTGTTGGAGACGGCGCGGGACTGCACGAGCGCGGAGTGCAGGTACAGGTTGTGGGGCATGACGGTGGCGCCGATGATGCCGATGACGATGTAGACGGCCGAGGGATCCATGCGCGGAATGAAGCCGCCGGCAATGCCGCCCCAGTCGGGCCTGGAGAGAAACACTTCAATGAGGAAGCAGCCGCCTATGGTGGCGACCATCATGATAATGAAGGCCTCAATCTTGCGCACGCCGAAGCGCTGCAGGGCGAGAAGCAGGAAGGTGTCCAGCGCGGTGACGGCGCAGCCCCAGAGCATGGGCAGGCCGAAGAGCAGGTTGAGCCCGATGATGGTGCCCAGCGCCTCGGCCAGGTCGCAGGCGGCAATGGCGATCTCGGCGAACACCCACAGCATGAAGGTAACGGGGCGGGGGTATTCCCTGCGGCAGCCCTGGGCGAGGTCCAGGCCCGTGACGATGCCGAGCCGGGCCGACAGGGTTTGCAGAAGAATGGCCATCAGGTTCGATGCAAGGATGACCCACAGCAGCGTGTATCCGAACCGCGCCCCCGCCTCAATGTCGGTGGCCCAGTTGCCAGGGTCCATGTAGCCCACGCTGACGAGATAGGCGGGGCCCAGGAAGGCCATGAAACGGCGCGCCCAGCCGCGGCGCTTGATGTTCACCTCGCCGCGGCTGTTCTCAAACCGCTCTTTGGATGCTTTCGCCTGGTCCGCCATGGTCCAACCATCGTAGCAGAGTGGAGGGTGGGAGTCTATGATGGCGGACCTGACAAAGGGAGCGGGGCATGATGCTGGAGTGGTGTTTATGAACGGAATGGAGATTCAGGACTGGGCGCATTCCTGCATAAGCAACAGGGCGTGGTCTGTCAGTTCGTCGGCGATGCGGGCGTGGTGGTCGTCAAAGGTTAGGATGGGCGGGCGAACACGGTCCGTGGCGTAAACACCCTGGCGGTGGAGCAGGCGCTTGAAGAAATGGATAGAGATGTCGAGGTGCTGGTTGGAAAAGGCGAGCACGGGGAGCAGCCGGTTGAAGAGCATGCGGGCATCGCCGCGGCGGCCCTCCTGATACAGCGCGAATATGCGGGTGTAGACCTCGTGCAGGCCTGTGGGCATGAAGGCATGGACGCCGCGGTCGAGCGCCTCGATCATCTGCATGACGGCCCAGCCGCCGGACACGTGAAGCCGTCCCTGCGTGGCTTCCAACACGGCGCTGTATTTCACGCCCGCATTGACCACTTCGACTTTGAGGCAGCGGAAGGATTCCACCTCATCGAAAAGCCTGGCGATGAGGGGCACAGGCACGCCGGAACCCATTGCGTCCCAGTCCTGCAACATAAGAAAGGGCGGGTGCTGATCGGAAACGGCCTGCACGTCGCGGGCGTACTGCGCCTCGTTCTCGAAGGGTATGCTGACGAGGATGCCGTCGCAGCCGAGATTGGTGAGTTGCCGCGCGGTGCGGACACGCTCCTGCGCGGTGGGGGCCGATGCGCCACCTATTACGGGCACGCGCCCGCGCACGGTTTCGAGCACCGCACGGACCATCAACTCGCGTTCGTCCGCGCTGAGCTTGCCGACCTCGGCCGCCATTGCGGGGACGAGAAAGCCGGCCACACCGGCGCGGAGGGCATATTCGACGTGTTTGCGAAGGCCGTCAACATCAATGGCGTCATCCGCGGTAAAGGGGGTGTTGAGGACCGTGATAATGCCGGGCATTTGGAGCAGCGTCTTTTCAGGCATGGGATGGTACTCTCACGGACGAACACGGACGAACACGGACGGACACGGACAAAGAGGCGGTGTGGAAAGAAGTTCTCATCAAAAGAAGCGCGGGCATCCCCGCCGCGTGGGGCCGGGATGCCCGCGATGGAACTCGTCTCAGTTGGCTGCCGGGTCGGCCCACTGGACCGCGTTGGCCATGATTCTCTGGACGTTCTTGTCGAAGAAGGTGGGGTTGGTTTCGTGGCCGGCCTGGAAGTAGAAGAACTTGCCCTTGCCGGTGTGCCAGCAGAGACCCATGCGCATGACGGGGTCCTTGGCGCCGCCGCGCAGGGTGTACACGCTTTCAAAGGGAACCGCCTCGGGCGTCG
>CALDSM010000514.1 GCA_937923585.1 uncultured bacterium | reverse complement strand
CCGATTCACGAAAGGCAGCATGCTCCGCTTGCGGCAAATGTGGGTTGGATGAGTGTCACCCCGGGTGAACCACTCACGCTTTCAGCGTACCTTAAATCGAATGTGGCGGGAGCGAAGGCCAGGTTTCTCTTTCGTTTCGCCAAGAACGCACTGGAGCCTGTTCAGCAGGCTGTGCACGAAGTGACGCTCTCGCCGGAATGGACGCGCTACAGTGTCACGCAGGCGGCCCTCAACGAGGATGTATGCATCGCCGTCGGACCGGACATGTCGGGCATGCCCGATACGGCGGCATCGTTTTGGCTGGATGCCGTTCAACTGGAGGCCGGTTCGCAGGCAACCGCGTTTGAAACGCGCGAACCCGTTGAACTGGGCGTGACCACGGGGCATTACGGGAATGTCTTTTTCCGGCCCGAATCCGTCACATTCAACATCTGCGGAGACAACCGAAGCGGGGTGGACGTTTCGGTTTTGCTCAGGCTTGAAATACAGGACTATTTCGGGAGGGCGCTGTTCCCCACGGTCTGCCGGGTTGAGCTGCCGGAGGGCAGGCAGGTGGCCGTGCCATGGGTCGCTCCCGTCACCGGCAAAGGCCATTACCGCGCGAACGTGACATGGACCGCCAACGGCCGCGACCATGCACGAACGTTCGCCTTCACCGTTGTCGAGCCGTACCCCCATGACGATTCGCCGTTCGGTCTCAACCATCCCGCCACGACGGACGCACAACTGAAGCTGCTTTCGAAGGCCGGCATACGCTGGGTCCGGAATTGGGCCGTTAACTGGGAATGGGTGGAGCCGGTCAGCGGCCAATTGTCCTGGGATGAGCAGGATGAGCAGATGAGGTATCTCTCGGCTGCCGGCATGAAGACACTTTCGGTGTTTCCCAATCCGTCCACGAACTGGGCATCCACCGCGCCCCCCTCTGTCGAACAGACGCTCTGGCACAGAATGGCCTACATGCCCGCAGAACCCCGGCTTCTGTTCGACTTCATCGGCAAGGCCGTGGGCCGTTACCAGGGTTCATGCGTTTATTGGGAATTCCTGAACGAACCGCTGTGGGTGCCCGACTTCTGCCTCCCCAAGAGCCAGGGTTACAAAGTGGCTGACTACATGAACCTGTTGAAAGGCGCGCACGCCGCCATTAAAGCCGCCAATCCCAATGCCAGGGTTATTGCCGGGCTTGCCACCGAGCCCGAAGACTTGCTGGGCGACGAATTCATCGCGGAAGGCGGGCTCCGGTACTGCGACATATTCAACCTTCATCCGTACGGAAGGCTGACGGTTCCCGAGATCTTCATCGAAAGGATGGAGCGAACGCAGAAGGCGATGGACGCATCGGGGGAGCGGAGACCCATATGGGCCACCGAGACCTCCTACTATGCGGTAGACGAGAAGCCCTGGATGCCCTGGGTGGCGCCGCCAGACCATTTCTCTGCGGGACTCCTCTGGCCCAGCGAGCGAATCGCCGCCGATTACGTGGTTCGCCACGCCATCATCCTGCTTGCCCACGGCGTGGAGAAGATATTCTATCATGAGCCGATCGAGGGTCCCGTCAACATCGGCACCATGGATATTGAGAACACCTTTCTCTCTCCGGATGCCGTGCCCAGGAAGTCTTACGCGGCAATCTCGGCCCTGGCCAACCTGCTTGGACCATCACCCAGATATGTCGGGCAACCCAAGGGGCCTGAAGCAAAAGACGCCTTCGGTTACGCCTTTCAATGCAATGACCGCGCCCTGTTGGCCGTATGGGCGCCACGAAATGACGGCGGTGCGAAGGCCCACTGGATTGACATCCCGGAAGGAATCGAAGTTTCTGACATCATGGGGAACAGGGTGGGTGCCGAAAAGATCACCCTGTCTGAATCTCCGGTATATCTGCAGTCCGATTCCCTGACGACAGAAGGGCTGATCGCAGCCTGCACCATCAAGAGCGATATTCCGTAGGGAGATGCCCACCGAATCCCGATGGGAGCCTTCCCCGAATAATCCGTTGCACGTTCAGCTTGAATTTGCATTTGCGATTGAAACGCTGTGATTGTTGCACGGCCTGCACCGGGCAGCCATGGGTCAATTCAATTCGCCGAAAATTTGAGTATGCGGGCCGCATGGCCTTTGCTTTTGGGGTTGCTTTCGGCGGACATGGTCAGGCGAAGTTGATGCCTGCCCGGCGCCAGGTTTTCCGCCAACACCCGGCATATCGGGCGGTGGAACTGCTCACAGTACCCGTCGAACAGGTCGGACTTCTGCGGCGTGCCGCCGTCCACCGCGACCTCCAGTATGCCCGCATCCATGCCCGCAATCGCCGAAATGCCGATGAGCGTGCCCTCAAACGCCATATCCAGCACTGCGCCGGGCGTTTCCGCCGTCAGGACATCCACGGCTCCGCCGTAGTTGCATTTCTTCTCCGTGTCCCATTGCGGAACCCGCTTCCAATCGGTAACCGTTTTCGCCTGGCCCAGGGATATGAAGCGCCCGCGTTCGTAGTTGCCGGGGTCGAGGGGCGGCGGCGTCTCATGGGCGCGCAATGCATCGGACGGCGACGGGGTCCTGCTCCAGGCCGCGTTCAGCGCCGTCTCGATGCATTCCGCATACACGGCGTGGCCCCGCTCATTGGGGTGGCATGTGTCCCGCGAGAACTGTGACCAGTCGAACTGTCCGGCACTGATCCGCCGGGCTACTTCTGAGGCAAGATAAACCACCGGTATCCCGTAATAGGCGGCCACCTTCTCGTGATCCTGGACCACCTCCGGCGTCTCGCCCTTCTTGTAGCTTTCCAGCTTTCCCGTGTCCGCGAAGTAAAGCATGAGGATGTCGATGTTTGGATTAAGTGTCCGGGCATGGCGCACGATGCCTTCCATGGCCCGAAGGCGACGGTTGTCGGCGGTCGGCCCGCCGTCGTCGTTGACGGCAAATTCGAGAAAGGGCAGGTCAACCGGCCCGTTCTAAAAGGCGTCGTCCTGCGGCCGAAACGCGCCGTACGTGGAGTTTGTGCCGCCGACCCCCGCGTTGATGAAGTCAAACGCCGTTTCGGGGAAGCGTTTCTTCAAAAGGTCGCACACAAGGTCGCGCCAACCCGGACTTGCCGTGATGGACCCGCCGATATAGGCCACGCGCCCCTGCTTGGTCCGGTCAAAGGCGAGGCGACAGTTGTCCAGCCCCGACCGCAGGCAGTACAAGGGTTCCGGTGCTGCGTGTGCGCAACCGGCCGCCAGCATTGCGAGGGCCAGGGCGGCCTGTGCGATGCGAAAAGAGCCTTTGAACATCATGTCTGTGACTCCCAAAATTGCCCGGGAACATGTTAAGCCGTTGCGGCGCGCGGTGCAATGTTGCCGCAAAGCCGCGCGCACTGTTTGGCGAAAGAGATGCGGCCTCTTCGGAGTCCTGCGTGGGGCGCCTGCAATCGCCATCTGTCCGGCTTTCGGTTCGGGCGCACCGGAAAAAGAGAATGACGCGCCCCATGAAGAAGCGCCTGCCCCGACAAAGGCATCAGGGCAGGCGCGGCACTGTGAATGCTGGCAGTCAGGCAACCGCTCTTTACGGTGTGACGCATTCTCCGGTCTGGCAGCGTCCCTGGGACACCGTCAGGTTCACCGCGCTGTAGCTCGAAACCGGGTCGTTCGACGCCGCCGGGACCTGGCCCACGACCATGCCCGCAATATCGGCATCGCCGCAATGCGAACTCAAACGGCCGACAACAAGATGGGCATTTCTCAATGCTGCCGCCGCCGCCGTCTGGCTCAAGCCGACCACGTTGGGTATCGTCGTCGCGGTGCAGTCGCCTTTTAACACGGTCAACTGGGCGGTGCAGGTGACAAAATGGGATGCGTCGTCCGTCACCGTCAGCGTGACCACCGTGTCGCCCTCCAGGACGGGCGTGCCGGCCGCCGGAGACTGGACAACCGTCAGATTCGTGTCACAGACGTCGGACGCGACAAGATGCGCCGTGAAATCGGGCACGAACGCCTCGCAGGCGCTGTCCAGCGCGATGGTCTGGCCGGGCGCGCACGTCGTGATGACCGGAGCCGTCGTGTCTGACACGGTCACAACGCGCGTCACTTCGGCCGCCGCGTTGGTGCCGTCGGTCGCGCTGTAGGTCAGCGTGTACGCGCCGGGTGCGCCCGTGTTCACCGAACCGTCTGTCGTCACCGTCGGGCTGCCCGCGCACGCGTCGGATGCCGTGGCGCCGGCGTCACTGTAGGTGTCCCCGCACTCGACAGCCACTGCGGCGCTGCCGGTCAGCGTGATTATCGGGACAACCGTGTCGGACACCGTCACGACACGCATCACTTCGGCCGCCGCGTTGGTGCCGTCGGTCGCGCTGTAGGTCAGCGTGTACACGCCGGGCACGCCCGTGGTCACCGAGCCGCCCGTCATCACCGCAGGGCTGCCCGCGCATGCGTCAGAGGCGGACGCGCCCGCATCGCTGTACGCAGAGCCGCACTCCACGCCGACCGCAGCGGGACCATTCAGCGTGATGAGCGGGGCCACCGTGTCGGACGCAGTGAAGGTTGTCTCGCAGGTGCTCTGGTGGTTGACCTGGTCCGTCACCGTGATGGTCACTGTATGGGGACCAAGGCCGACCGGCGTGCCAGCCGCCGGGGACTGGATGATCACCAGGCTCTCCGGCGCGGTGAAGTTGTCGTGGACCGTCACTCCCGGAATGAAATTGGCAACCGTTGCCGGACACTCCCCAGACTGGGGTGCCGGGCAAACGTCAATCACCGGCGACGAGAAATCCAGGAAGATGTCGAAGAAGCTGCTCACTGACCAGTTGCCCACGGCATCCCGTTCCCCGACCGTCAGGCGGTGCGTGCCCTCCGACAGGTCGCTGCCCGGCGTGAACGACAACGCCGTGGTCTCCGTCCAGCCCGAACTGTCCAATTGATATTGGTACGTGCCGTTGCCGCCGCCATTCGGCGTCCAGGACCAGGTGGGGCGCGGATTGCTGGTTACGGTCACGCCGCTTACGCTTGGCGCATTTGGCGCGACCCGGTCCACCTGCACGGTCGCGCTCGAACCCGCGGCATCGTTGCTGTTCCCACCCGCATCCTGTGCCACGCCCGCTTTGACCGAGAGGCTCATGCCCCCGACCCCTTCCACGCCACCCACCGTTACCGTGTACTGCGTGGTTGAAACCGCGGCCACGGCCACGGAGGAGTAGGTGAATCCGGAGCCGTTTACCGTCACATCAGATGCCGCGTCGAACCCCGTAACGGGCTCGCTGAAAGTGACGCCAAACACAATACTTGCCACATTGGTGGGGCTGGACGTGGTCGGGGCAATCGAAGCCGTGGGCAGGCTGTTGTCAAAACCCAGCGTGTAGAAGCCGTTCGCAAGCGACGTGGCATTGACGCCGCTGAACGCAACCTCATCGCGCGAGGAGGTCGCGGCCGAGGCGAGAACCGTGAAGGCGCCCGAAGTCCCGCTGCGGTACAGCAGCGTATGGCGGCCGCTGGCGGGCAGCGTGCTCAAACCCGAGTCGCAATAGTTGAACTTGATGTTGACAGCGCCCCCCTGGGTCCCGGCGTCGGCCTTCTGCAAGCACCACACCCGCGCCCACCGCCAGTTGCTGCCGGACGGAGCATCGGCAGTAGTCAGGCTGTTGAGTGCCGTTTGCTGTTGGTGGCCGATGAAGATGCTGTCTCCGGCGGCGGCCAGGAAGCCCGCATTCTCCAACAGCATGCCGGATGACACCGCGGACGTTTTTGGGGTTCCCCCCTCATGCAGGATGCCGTCCACGGCAAAGTCGCAGTGTCCGTTGGCGGGCGTGTCGCCGTCGTACCGGTTATTCGCGGCAAGCGACAGGCCGTACTTGGCCTTGAGGTGATTCTCCATGGCAATGCGCGATTCGTTGCCCAGCGCGGCGTTATAGAGGATGACCTCCGCCATATCCCCGTCCCACGAACGCACCAGGAGATCGTCCCGGTCATTACCCAGGCGGCTGGCAATGCACCCGCCGGTCGCGGCAACTTCAAGCAGACTCATCGTTGTCGGGAAAAGCGTGGATGTTCCGCTGACGGATGCGCCGTTCACCCGTGTAGTCCCTGATTGGATGTTTGCGTGAGTATACGTTCCCTGCCAGATATTCTTGCCGTCGCCGCGGTGCCACTGATAGGTGTCATTGTCTCCCATCAGGAACCGGATTTCGCCAGCGTCGGAATCCTCCTTGACGATCCAGAACCCGGTGATGAAATCGCTGCGCTCGGAGAAGTTGTAGTGCTCGCTGTTGGCGCCGCTGAACCGCACGACAGGCCAGGCGTTCAACGCGTTGGTGTACAGCTTGGGATTCGTCGAAGGTGCGGTCCCATTGCTGCCGGTTCCCGACATGTCCTTCCACACGCCCACGTTTCCGGCGTTGGCCACGCCGCCCACCGCATGGCCTGCATAGTGCAACACGCGGCTGGCCGTGACAGGAGGCGTGGGCGGAGTTCCGTAGGACGTGCTGATGCCGTACTTCTGCGCCATATACGCGCCGACGGCCTGACGCTCGGAAACCGTCAAGGTGCGGCTGTACACGACCACTTCCGCCATGTCGCCGACAAATGAGGCGGTGAGCGACTGGCCGAGCTTCACGGCTGTTCCGAACGCAACCGTGTTCGTCCCGCTGCTGGTCAGCACATTGCCGTTAATTTCGTTAAACCACGCGTTGGTGGCGGAGGCCACGTGGTAGATGTGACCGGCTGTCAGCGTAAGGCTGCTCA
The DNA here is from genome assembly GCA_937923585.1 of uncultured bacterium. Taxonomy (GTDB): domain Bacteria; phylum Hydrogenedentota; class Hydrogenedentia; order Hydrogenedentales; family CAITNO01; genus CAITNO01. The sequence continues at coordinate 2,108 of CALDSM010000514.1, read as the reverse complement.
CGTTTACGGATTGCCGCGTGGACGAACCCCACGCATCGTAGATGTTGCCGTCACCGGTCCAGGTGTAGTGGGAATTGCCAACACCGACACCGCCTGGGTCGAAAAACCAGCAGCCCGTCTTGTCCGTGTTGCTCTGGGGTTGGCTCTGCAGTTTCATTACGATGAACATCTCGCCAGCCGTCAAGCCGCCATAGTTGCCCAGACTGTAATAGTCGTCGGCCCCGCTGAAGCGGATCACGGGTTGTCCGCCGATTGCATTCGTCCGAAAGGTGGGTTTTGTGGCCCCCGGCGCTGTGGCGTCCGGCGCCTTGGCAGCGGCCGTTGCCGTGTTGACCCAGGTGGATACCGGCGCGCCGTCCGCCGGCGCGGGGGTAATCGCCCCGGCATCCAGATGGAGATACAGGCTGTCGCGCGCCGAGCGCGGCAATTCTGCCCAGACCATCCCCGACATCACGAACATCAGGAGCATGACCACCGCCAAATGAATGGTCCCGACGCGCCCCATAAACCCTCTGTTTAGACGGTCGCTTGACATGCCCTCATCCTCCAAGGTTAATGCGCAAAACTGTATGGACCTTACACGCAAACCGTTTCATAGGGAACCGGGCGTGGCACACGTTGACGTTCTCGGATGCACCGCAGCCAACTTCATAGCACCCCAAGGCAACCAAAGCAGAATACTCTGGATTTGCAATGAAGTCAACGCGAAAACGGCGAATACGACTCGGCATTGAAGTCATTTCCGGGCCGACCGTATACTCGCCGGCAATAAGGAGCGACATCATGCGTGCAATTGCATCGGTTCTTGCCCTTGTGTTCCTGTCCTTGGTGTCCCGGGAGGCGGACGCGCTGTCCGTGGCGCGCGGGGGGGGGTCCGAATATGCCATCGTCGTGGCCGACGGGGCGATTCCCGCGGAGCGGACGGCGGCAGCCGAGCTGCAGGCGTTTCTCAAGCAGGTGACGGGCGCAACTTTGCCGTTGCTGGAAGAGAATGCGGCGCCCGCAGCGGCCAGGCAAATCGTCGTGGGCCAAAGCGCGCGGCTGAAGGCGGTCCTGCCGCAATTGGATCTTGCCGCGCTTAAGCATGACGGCATCGTCATCAAGACCGACGGCGACACGCTGTTCCTGTCCGGCGGGCGGCCGCGCGGAACCCTGTATGCGGTCTACACCTTTCTCGAGGATGTCGTGGGCTGCCGCTGGTGGTCGTCCACGGAAAGCACGATTCCGTCAAAACCGACGCTGGAGATCCCGCGCATCGAGAAGGTGTACACGCCGAAGCTCCTGTACCGCGAAGCTTTTTACCGCGATGCGTTCGACGGGCCATTTGCGGCGCGCAGCAAGTGCAACGGCCATTTTGCCCGCATCTCGCCCGAACAGGGCGGGCATTACAGCATCCTCGGCTGGTGCCACACGTTTTACCAGTTGCTTCCCCCGGCAACCTATTTCAAGGAGCATCCGGAATGGTACAGCGAGATTGACGGAAAGCGGGTTTCTGACGGCGCGCAGTTGTGCCTGACCAACCCCGCGGTGCGGGATGAGCTCACCAGGAACGCCCTCGAATGGATTCGGAAGGATCCCGAGGCCGGCATCATTTCCATTGCGCAGAATGACTGCGGCGGACGCTGCCAGTGCCCCGCCTGCGCCGCCGTGGAAAAGGAGGAGGGCGCGCCCTCCGGCCTGCTGCTGCGCTTTGTGAACGGCGTGGCGGAACAGATTCAGAAAGAATTTCCCGAGGTCCTCGTGGAAACGCTGGCCTACCAGTACACGCGCACGGCCCCGTCCGTCACGCGGCCCCGCGAAAATGTCATTGTCCGCCTGTGCTCCATTGAATGCACCTTTCCCGAGCCCCTGGCCACAGGGGCCGCGAACGCCGATTTCAAGCGCGACATCGAAGCGTGGAGCGCCATCTCGGGCCAGTTGTACATCTGGGACTACGTGACCAATTTCGCGCAGTACCTGCTGCCCCATCCGAACCTTCAGGTCCTTGCGCCCAACATCCGGTGCTTCGTCGCCAACAAGGCCGTTGGCCTGTTTGAGCAGGGCGATGCCGGCTCGTCCTGCGGCGACTTCGTTGAACTGCGCGCATGGCTGCTGGCCCATCTCATGTG
>CALDSM010000513.1 GCA_937923585.1 uncultured bacterium | reverse complement strand
CAAAAGATGCCAACCGCTCCTACTTCGGCAAACTGAGCAGCTTCTAGGAGTTCCTGCTGTTGACTTACATGTTCGACTATCTGGTCGTCCAACACTACCTGCTTTTGTCTTTCGTTCTTGCTGCAAACCGCCGATTGATTGCGCCTTACCGAAACCGAAAACGCCGCAGTTGTCCCTACTCCGCCGTTCGCAACTCGAACCAAAGAAAACTTGGGTGGCGGCATGAATGATGCGGTCTGTAACTATTCTACACCGTTCCAAAGTGCACGAATCTCTATATCCTTGGGGTTGCCTTTTGCGTAGACCTTCACCTTTTCATCACGCAACACCTGAAGATTCTTCGCCAACCGCCCTTTCTTTTGGTCATCATCAAATCCAACGATGAGAAGCCGAGGCTCACGATCAATATCTTTGGGCTCCGGGAGGTCGCAGCTAAACAAGTCATTCATCACTGCTACGTGTTTTCTGTACTGCTCAAGTATCGCATCCCGCTTTTCGTTTGTGTCCAACTGCTCTCTATACCGCTGGAGTTGCTTCAGGACTTTGGGTTTGTTGCCGTCTTTTGCCCTGATCTCTCCATTTGAAAACAGCTTTGCTTCAACGAAGCGGAGCTTCTTGCTGGCTCCCGTGTCGAAGAGTAGAAGGTCTACTCGGTCCTGACGGCTACGCCCTCTGTTGGCGTCGGGCTGTTCCTCTTCCTGATTCTCGAATGATACCTCTATATCCAACACGACTATCCCCGGGGTGCGACTCGTATTGGCGCAAGAAAACCGACTGTAGATTCGACTCACGGCCTCCGCCTCGTCGCCAGCGTATAGGGCGCAGTTTTCCTTTAGTCTCTCATACATGTAGTAGCGTCTTTCGCCTTCAATTCGGTCTGTAAACCCCGATACCTTCGGGATTTCCTGCAGTTCTTTCTCGGTAATATAGCTGCGTTTCTCCGCACATTTCAGAACGGAGGCATACTTGTGATGGGTCCGAAAGCCACCGGGGTTGAAGTACGAAAACAGTTTGCCTCCTCTGTGATAGAAGTCAATCCTTCCAGCACGAACCGCCGGAAAAACCCCTTTGCTCAACTGCCTTTCCTCGCCGGGATCGACAATGTCACTGTATAAGCACTCTTTGAATACCTTCTCCCTCTTCAGCGCATCCACTTCTTTCGGTAAGAAGAACCTTTCGAACGCCATAAATCAGCTCCTTGTTTTTCGATACCTACTCCACATTCTTCCTCAGCGTATTCGGTGCGATCTGCAGCGCCTCTGCGGTTCGCGTGATGTTCCCTCCAAACAGGCCCAGAACATGTCTCAGATAGGACCGATAGATGTCCTGCGCGGGAGAGACTTCATCCAGACTGCTCGGGCAGTATAGTGAGAGCAGGTCGGATAATCCAACTTTCTCGGCATCCTGTCGGAGTGCGCTTTCTTCCTTGATGATTTCTCTCACCGGCAGGCCAAGATAGGCAGCGCGTTTGAGGATGTTGAGGAACTGGCGGACGTTGCCGGGCCATTCATAATTTCGCAGGGCGTCCCAGTCCTCTTTGTCCAGCTTCAATTGGTAGCCCTTTGCCTCCAGTTCCTGTTCGATGTAGGCCGCGATGCTCTTCATGTCCTCGGGGCGCTCTTGGAGCGGTGGAACGCGGATGGACAGTACGTTGAGCCGGTAATAGAGGTCTTCCCGGAACGTTCCTTGCGTAACCATGCGGGACAGGTCACGATGCGTTGCAGCGACTATGCGCACGTCCACGACGACGGTTTTCATGGTGCCTACGGGGCGCACGGCCTTTTCCTCAAGAACGCGCAGCAGTTGGGATTGCACTTCCGGCGGCAGTTCGCCAATCTCATCCAGGAACAGTGTGCCCCCGTGGGCTTCCTCGAAGGCGCCTTTGGTGTCCGACGTGGCGCCGGTGTACCCGCCCTTTGCATGGCCGAAGAGCCGGTCTTCGACCAAGGCTGGATTGCCGCCGAGCACGGCGCAGTTTACCGCGACGAAGTTGCCCGTTCGTCCGCTGGTCACGTGGAGGGCCTTGGCCATGAGTTCCTTGCCCGAGCCCGTCGGGCCACATACCAGCACCGGTTCGGGAACCGGCCCCAGCCGGCCTATCTGCCTGCGCAGTTCCTTCATCGCACGGCTCGACCCCAGCGGATAGAGCGCATCGGGCGAGCGCCGGTACTGCTCCACCAGTTCGTCCAGTTCATTTGTTCGGTTCTCCAGGCCGGCCAGGAAGCGGACGGCCCGTTCATTCATGCTGTCATCGCCGAAGAAGAAAAAACGGCGGTTCGCGGCATGAACCAGGTCATGGCAGAACCGGTGCAGTTCCGACCGCGGTGCGCGATCCCGCGCCGCCTCCTCGGCCAGTTCGGTCAAGAGCAAAACCCGTGCCGAGTCTTTCAGCCGCAGATTTCCGGCGACGGCCGACGCATCGGTTGGGGCGTCGCAAGGCGGTATTGTGGCCCACGTTGAAAGCGCTTTGGCGTGTGCAGCCAGTTCCCGGTGTCCCCTGCCTGCATGCCAGAAGACCTCCGCCCGCGAGGACAACACGGCCAAGGCCGAGAAGAGGTCGTCCAACGGGGGATTGACGCCGACGCCGCACACGTGCACAGTCCCGTTGAATGACTGAGCCGCAAGCTGTTCCATCGCCCGAGGCAAATGCCGGGGGCTCGTGATTTGGATGCGCGCCTGCGGATGCTTGACCAGCACCGCCGCCGCGGCGCAGGCTCCCTCGACGCCGTTAACCGTCAGCGCCGCATGCCGTTCGGGTGCAACACTCTTTGCCATGGCCATGCCCTTCATATTTTGCGTACTGCTGCTCAATTATTGATTACACCTGTTCTCAATGTCAACCCACCGAAAGGGAGCGCCTGAAAGAATCTGATCCCCACGGCCCCAGCCTGCAGAGCGCACAATATCGCGCAAGACAGCGACAAGAATTGGCGCTTCTGAGATGGCCGCCAGCGCTCAACATACACCATCATTGCGAGCGAAGCGCGGCAATCTCGTTCTCGCGCTGCCCCGGACCTTGGGCTGTGGTTCCAAGAGATTGCCGCGCTTCGCTCGCAATGACGGCGCGGGGTGTGGGCTGTCGCGAAGATCGACTCTCTGCGGCAGACGGCACGAGACATGTCGGCGCACTCCATTTTGGCATGGCCGATGCTATGAACCCCTGAGAAGTAACATCATAGGCCGGTCAAGGAGACCCCAATGTCCAGTTTTGTCCGAGAGATGCTGAAGTACAGGTCCGGAGTGCGTATTCCCGCAGAAGAATGGAATGTCAGCTGCGAGCCTGCCGCGTTCGCCTCCAATGACGAAATCCTTGCAGCGGCGCTCGTCATGTTCCGCAACAGAAAGGCAGATCGGAAGAGCGTCGTGTAGGGAAAGAGTGTAGATCTCGGTGGTC